>DASXKM010000171.1:0-8519 GCA_036496825.1 Puia sp.
GTCGTGATTTCGACAGGCTGGATGAAATTTTCAAAAAGAAGAAGACGGAGGTTCCTGCTGACAATACGTCCACAAAAAACTGAGAACAAGTCTGGAAGACTGGAAGACTTGTATTCAAATCTGCTCACGTAGAGAGTGCCCCAGTTTGTCTCGTTTTGTATTCAGGTATTTTTCGTTATGCGGGTTGGATGGAATTTGAATCGGTATCGTATCAACGATCTCCAAACCATATCCCGAAAGTCCCATGCGTTTTTTTGGATTATTACTTATCAGTTTCAATCTGCTGACACCCAGGTATCGAAGAATCTGCGCCCCGACTCCATAATCTCTCTTGTCCATCGGAAATCCGAGATGAAGATTTGCTTCTACGGTATCCATTCCATCTTCCTGTAGTTTGTAGGCCTTCAGCTTATTTACAAGTCCAATGCCACGACCCTCCTGATTCATATATAGAATAATGCCGGATTTATTGGCTTCCACCATCTGCATAGCTTTGTGCAACTGGTCTCCACAATCGCAACGAAGGGAACCGAGAATGTCACCAGTGAAACATGATGAATGCACACGAACCATTACAGGTTCATTTTCTTTCCATTCACCCTTTATCAATGCAAGATGTTCGTTGCTTGTATTTTTTTCCTTGAAAGCAATGAGTTTGAAATGACCATATTTTGTCGGCATGTCCACCCGAACAATTTCTTCAATCAGTGAATCGATCTTCAGTCGATATTCGATCAGATCGCTTATTGAAATAATTTTGAAATCAAATTTCCGTGCTATTTCTTTCAGCTCTGGCAATCTGGCCATACTGCCGTCTTCATTCATAATCTCAACCAGAATACCTGCAGCTTCAAATCCAGCCAGCCGGGCCAAATCTATTGTCGCTTCGGTATGTCCTGCCCTTCTCAAAACACCTCCTTTTTTTGCGCGTAACGGGAAAATATGACCTGGTCTTCCCAAATCACCAGGTCTGGTTGCCGGGTTGATCAGCGCCTGGATAGTTAATGCGCGATCGTGGGCTGAAATGCCCGTAGTACAACCATGACCCAGCAGATCTACGGATACAGTAAATGCAGTTTCATGCAAAGCTGTATTATTATTTACCATTAATTCAAGCGCGAGTTCATCACATCGTTCTTCGACCAGGGGAGTGCATATCAGGCCCCTTCCATATTTACTCATAAAATTCACCACTTCAGGCGTAGCGTTTCTGGCCGCTGTAATAAAATCTCCTTCATTTTCCCGATCCTCATCATCCACCACGATCACGAGTCTGCCCTGGCGTATCGATTCTATTGCATCTTCAATTTTATCTAACATAAATTATTTTATACACAAAGTTACAATTTATCACCGCCTTATAATAGAGGCAATAAATCACTGGTTTTCAACAAATCAGGCTGACACCTGACGTTTTCTTATAATTTCCGGTGTTGAAAAAAATATTCATTATAAATATTTTAACATTTGAATTTTTCTTTTCTTTACCACTTATTTCCTTCCCCAGATTGCGGCCATGCAACGACGATTTATGCCATTTTTGAAAAATGTGACTGATACTAATTTTTGTTAATGTTTAATTAATCCGCCTACAGGAAATTTCTTTAACAACTGCAGTTATTTTACAACCTAAATGAATTTTCGTTATGAGAAAACGACTACTGATTTTGGCATCTGCCTTTTTATGTGTTTTGATAACCAGTGCTCAGGAAACGACTTCAGACATTGCGGGAAGGGTAACCGGCAATAGCAGCCCGTTACCGGGTGCTACCGTTATAGCTGTTCATGTTCCTTCAGGATCAACTTACAAAACAACTTCGCGGTCTGATGGCAGGTTTAACCTGCCCAATGTACGAATCGGCGGACCTTACAAAATTACGGTCACCTATGTCGGTTACGAAGCGGCTGAGCAACAGGATATCATGCTCACCCTTGGTCAGGAGTACAAGGCTGATTTTGCTTTAATTCCCCAAACCAAACAACTGAACGAAGTAACAATAACAAATTCAGGAACCGGGGGCAAGGTTTTTAATTCGAGCCATACCGGTAACCAGGAAATTATTACAAGAGCACAACTGGAAAGATTACCAACGGTGAACAGAAGTTTGCTCGATTTTACGCGACTGACACCCGGCGCAAACGGTCTTTCTTTTGGTGGCCAGAGTAATCAGTACAATAATATCACCGTAGACGGAGCAAATTTCAATAACTCATTTGGTCTTTCCGGGACGCTGGGTGGACAGACGAATTCACAGCCAATCAGTTCGGATGCCCTCGAACAGATTCAAGTAAATGTGTCCCCTTATGATGTGAGGCAGGGCGGATTTTCCGGTGCCAGTATCAATTCTGTTACAAGGAGCGGAACTAATACTTTTCGCGGTGCACTTTATACTTATATAAAAGGACCCGGCACCCAGGGTTACAATGTTGAAGACATTAAAATTCCAAGACAGGATTTTTCTTATAATCTGACCGGCTTTTCGGTTGGCGGCCCGATCGTTGAAAACAAATTGTTCTTTTTTGTTAGCGGTGAACAGGAAAACAGAACTGACCCGGGAACTTCTTTTATTGCTTCCGACGCTACAAATAAACCAAATGGCGTGTCTGTTTCAAACGCAAATGCAGATACTTTAAATGCGCTGGCCTCATTTCTAAAAAATACTTACGGATATGACCCCGGCGCTTTCCAAAATTACAGCTACAAAACCCAGAGTAAAAAACTGACGATCAAGGTGGACTGGAACCTGGATCAGAATAATACCTTAACCATAAAATATAATTATCTCAATTCTTCCAGACAGATCCAGGCAAGTAACAGTGGTTCAGTGAATTCCTCTTACGGCAGAACGCCCGGCCAGTACGCGATGCCATTCTACGGAAGCGGATATAAAATCAATAATAATTTCGATATCATCATTGCTGAATTGAATACCCGTTTGGGAAATAAAGCATCAAACAAATTACAAATAGGTTACACTGCTTTGCGGGATTTCCGTTCACCCCTGACCACCAGCCCTTTTCCACTGGTAGATATTCTGGACGGAAGCGGCAATCCTTATACTTCTTTTGGATATGAACAATATACCTATGGTAACCTTCTCAATACAGATGTTTATCAGCTCAATGATGTTTATACCATGTATAAGGGTGCTCATGAAATTACTGTTGGCACACAGAACTCGCTAAAAAAATATTCGAATGGATTTTCTCCTGCTTACCAGGGGGTTTACCGTTTTAATAGTGTAGACGCTTTTTATGCCGCAGCAGCCGATCCTGCAGTTAAAGCTGCCCGTTACGATCTGTCTTACACGTTGCCTCCGAACGGTCCTTTCCCCTTGGTGGGACCACAGGATCTGGAACTCGGATTCTTTGTTCAGGACAAATGGAGAATCAAACCAAATTTTACGCTGATCTATGGCTTGCGCGTAGATATTCCGATTTTCAAAAATACATTCCTTCAGAATGACTCCGCGGCAGCCCTCACGTTTTACAACGGTATTCACCTGAATACAGGACAGGCACCCCATGTAAATCCTCTTTTCGGACCCAGACTTGGTTTTAACTGGGACGTAAAAGGAGACCAGAAGACACAGGTTCGCGGAGGCGTCGGACTATTTGCAGGTCCTCCACCTTTTGTGTGGATCAGTAATCAGGCAAGTAATAGCGGCGTCGCCCTTTTTGGTTCTATCAGTAATTCAACAACTGCTTCATTCAGTCCTGAAGTAAATCCGAATCCAAACTGGCCGGCGAATGCAACCAAAACGCTGAGTAAATCCTACAGTCTGAACGTAACGGACCCTTCCTTTAAATTTCCGCAGGCTTTGAAATCGAGTTTGGCGATAGATCAGAAGGTATTAACAAACTGGATAGTTACACTCGAATTCACGTATGCTAAAGATGTCAACGCGGCATTTTTCCAGAACGTAAATCTGCCTTCCACCGGCACCCCCCTCGTAGGTGCCGATAACCGGGTACGCTATAGTTCCAGTCAGATTTATGCGGTCGGTGGAGCGGCAGCTGCTACTGTATCAAATCCCAATATCGGGAATGCGATCTATATGACGAATGTGAATGGTGGCTATGCATATACGGCAACCATCCAAGTACAAAGACAATTTAGAAATCTCTATGTAAACGTATCGTATACGTATATGCAGGCAAAAGACGTAATGGTCGGCGGTTCTACAGCAGCCACTATGTGGGGATCAAAACCGATTTCAGGAGATCCGAACATACCGCAGCTGGGTAATTCCAACTCGTATATGCCACACCATATCATAGCATCTGCCTCTTATAAATTTAACTACGGAAAATATTTCGCAACTACTTTCGGTCTTATTTATGAAGCCGCGCCATCAGGAGTTGGATCTTATATCTACAATGGCGATCTGAATAATGATGCACAGACCTCAAATGATCTTCTTTATATACCTACTGTAGCGGATTATGAATCCGGCAAATATGTTACGGCGGGCGGAGGCGGTCTGGATACCAGAACTCCGGCAGATGTTTGGTATGAAATCAACGCATTTATTCAACAGGATAAATACCTGAGTTCTCATCGTGGCAAGTATGCCGAAAGAAACGCCGTCATATTTCCCTGGTACAACAGAGTGGATGCTCATGTGGGCCAGGATTTTTATATTAAGGCCGGCAAAAACACCCATACACTTAGATTTTCAGTCGATATTGTAAATGTGGGAAATTTGATAAATAAAGACTGGGGCATTTATCAACTGCCTGCTGCCGGAACCGGTTCAAGTATTCTTGCCAGTGGAGTTCCGAATGTAATTAATGTCGGACTGATCTCTGTTAAGGTAGGTGCGAACGGTGTTCCGGTATATGGCTTCCCTTATCAGATTGCACCAACGGCCACATCCGCCGGTGTTCCATATACGCATTCATGGAAAGACGATACCAGCCTGGCATCCCGATGGCAGATGCAATTCGGGATACGTTATTTATTTAACTAAAAATACCTGAAGCTTAAAAAGAAAAGCCTGACACTACAGTGACAGGCTTTTTATTTTTCCAAACCCCCATCTGAGAAAAACAGGCATGGCAAGAGCCCAAGTTGGAATATCATGTTTGCCTCCGTCTATTTCATAGTAGCAAATATCTTTTTCCGAATCATATCCCTTATTCTTCAGCGCTGCAATCAAATCCAGTGTATCGTCTATCGAATCGATGACACCGTTCGCGTTTCTATCTTCTGCCTCATCGGCAGTACCACATTCAAAAAAGAATTTCATTCCCGGTACGGATTCCCCATTGCGGATCTGATTATGCATAATACGGTGCTGTTCATCCTGATATTCCGGATCATCCTTATCCAATGTGCGCCACCATAGAGAACCTGAAAATATACCTGTGACGTTAAAAAGATGACCGTGTTTCCAGGAAATGTCGAGAGCACTCAGGCCTCCGAGTGAAAATCCCGCAAAAGCCCAGCGGGTTTCCAGTTTATCCGGAAAAAGAAGCTGTATAGCCGGCACCAGTTCCTGGACAATAAAAAGCATATATCTCCTGGCCAGATTCCCTCTTCCCTTGTAATCAGCTGTAATTGCGGTTCCGTATTCAAATTTCCTAAGCGGGCCCGCATGAATTCCGACGCATAATATCGGGCGTATAGCCTCAGCCCGGTATAATTTGGCCAGAATTGAATCAAGTCCCATCGTTTGGAGATCCTGACCATCATTGATCAGTAAAACGTCCATCGGGCTTGTCAGACTTCGTGGCATTGGCGGCAGGTAAAAATCAATACGCAGGTTTCTTGCCAGAATTTCCGAAGGAAAAGAAAGCGTCTCAATTGAATTTATTTCCGGGTTTACGGATAGCATATTTTCAAAAATAGGCAAGAATACGGAGTTCATTTGTTTTTATAGCATTTTAAAAATAAATTTGAATCCCCACCAACCCGATTTAGCATGAATTTGAATGAACAGTATTACAAGTGGCATTCACCATCTCTTGATCACGATGTGGAAATGCTCGTTTTCGGGCACGCGGGCCAACCGGTGATTTTATTTCCGACATCAAAGGGAGAATATTATCAGAATAAGGATCAGGGGATGATATCCGCAGCACAAAGTTTTTTGGAAAGCGGAAAGGTTAAGATTTATTGCCCTGCCAGTAATGATGCCGAAAGCTGGTATAATAAATCCATCCCGCCGAATGAAAGAGCCTGGAACCAGGAAAAATTCGACCGTATGATCTCAACTGAACTTGTTCCATGGGCCCAGCACGAAACGGGATTTGAGAGAATGGCTTTTGCAGGATGCAGTTTTGGCGGCTATCACGCGGTTAATAGTGCTTTCCGGCATCCGAATTTGTCAAGTTATTGTTTTTCCATGGGGGGAGCCTTTGACATCAAACAATTTACCGACGGTTTTTATGACGACACCATTTATTTTAATAACCCTGTAGACTATATTCCGAACGATAATAATCCAAACCTCTGGAAAATGGGAATTGTTCTCGGAACCGGAGAATTTGATATTTGCAGAGCAGATAATGAACGACTGGATGTTGTTCTCCAGCAAAAAAATATACGCCATTGGTTGGACATGCGGCCGCAGGCCAATCACGACTGGCCGGTATGGCGCGAAATGTTTCCGCATTATCTCTCGTTAATCAATTAACTTCCTGAAATAAATAAACTTCATGAAAAAAATCGGAGTTCTATACGGCAAAGAAAGAAGTTTTCCCATGGCTTTTATTGAAGCGGTGAACGGAAAGAATGTTCGGGGCGTACGTGCCGAATCCGTTACTATCGACAAAGTGATTCAGGGTCAGTCAAGTGGTTATAGTGTCATTATTGACCGTATCTCGCAGGATGTACCTTTCTACCGGGCTTTCCTGAAAAATGCTGCCATCAGTGGAACAGCTGTCATTAATAATCCTTTTTGGTGGAGTGCTGATGAAAAATTTTTTAATAACGCACTGGCGACTAAAATCGGTGTCCCGGTTCCCAAAACGGTTATTTTGCCTTCGCGCGATTTACCTGAAGACACTTCTGATTTGTCTTTTTCCAATCTCGCTTATCCATTGGACTGGGAATCCATTTTTAAATATGTCGGCTTCCCGGCCTATATGAAACCATTTGCGGGCGGTGGCTGGAAAAATGTTTACTGGATTGCGAGTGCGGAGGATTTTTATCAAAAACACAGCGAAACCGGACGCCTTGTAATGCTTTTGCAGGAGGAAATTGTATTCGAAGAATATTATCGTTGCTATTGTATCGGTGGAAAATATGTTCGAATCATGCCTTACGAGCCGCGCAATCCGCATCACCTGCGATATGTGGCCGACTTTTCTCCCGCTACAGAAAAGCTTCGCCAAATGGAACAAATTGTTCTGCGGATAAATCACTATCTCGGTTACGATTTTAACACAGTTGAACTCGCAGTAAAAGACGGGATTCCTTATGCAATTGATTTCTGTAATCCTGCCCCCGATGCAGAACGCGGCAGTGTGGGTGAAGATAATTTTAAATGGGTTGTGGAAACGGCTGCGATTTATGCAATTGAAAGAGCAATGGAATCAAAAGAGGGTCTCGATAATCTGACCTGGGGTGAATATATTAAAAGAAGCGCCGTGCAGAAACCGTTGATGGGCTGAAATTTATACGATAATTATCTAAATTTCGCAACCCTCTATTCCTCATTTACCACTTTGACTTTATGGTGAACATCAACTATCAGAATTTTACACTTGGGATTGAGGAGGAATATATGGTGATTGATCCCTCAACCAGGGAACTCAAAAGTCATGAACAAAAAATTGTTGTAGAGGGTCAAAAAATGATCCGCGACAAAGTCAAAGCTGAAATGCATCAGGCTGTAGTGGAAGTCGGAACGGATATCTGTCGTGATATTTCAGAAGCCCGGCAGGATGTATCCACATTAAGAAAAACCATTTCGCAGATTGCTGCGGATCAGGGATTATGGGTCGGCGCTTCGGGTACACATCCATTTAGCCACTGGGAAAGCCAGCTCATTACTGATCATGCCCGTTATAATGAGATCGTAAATGAACTGCAGGAAGCGGCACGCAGCAACCTGATTTTTGGCCTGCATGTGCATGTTGGAATGGAAAGCCGGGAAATGGCCAATCATATTGCTAATTCCACCCGGTATTTTCTTCCCCATATCTATGCGCTCAGTACGAATTCGCCCTTCTGGGAAGGACGCAGTACAGGATATAAATCTTTTCGAACCAAAGTGTTTGATAAATTTCCACGCACCGGAATTCCGGAATATTTTGAAAGTATTGAAGCCTACGAAAATTTCATCAAATTACTCGTTAAAACAAATTGCATTGACAATGCAAAAAAAATCTGGTGGGACCTGCGCGTTCATCCTTTTTTTAATACCGTGGAATTTAGAATTTGTGATGTCCCGATGACAGTTGAAGAAACTATCTGCATAGCTGCATTATTTCAGGCCATTTGCGCAAAAATTTATAAACTCAGGACGCAGAACTTAAACTTCATCATATATCAGCGTGCACTGATTAAC
>DASXKM010000172.1:0-3714 GCA_036496825.1 Puia sp.
ATCCGATAAGGGTATGACATCCATTTTTATACGGTAAAAAGATTAAATTAAGAAATTCGCCTGAAATAGACAGATTAAAGTGTGGTAGGCGTGGAAAAAGTAAAATTGTAGAAATTCGAAATTGAGCGTGGAAATGATAGTTTGGGAATGATATTTTGACATTCATGAACGATTTGCAGATTATCTTTTCACATGCCTGGATATTTTGCAAATGAAGATTTCAAATCTTTTATGATTTGCAAGAAGTGTTGGATTCACTTTGTAAAAAATACTTTTGCCAGTTCCGGTTCCCCGAGTGAAGGATCCAGATAAGTTTAGTTCATTAAAATTTTACGGGGACTTATAAAAACTTCATTTACAAATTGTCATTTGCAAATTCAACTTCGAATTTCTACAATCATCACGCTTCCACATTTGCCACACTTTACCTGTTCACCATTTGCATCGACCGCTCACTATACCGCTCACCGGTATCCGGATATTTTTTCACGAGATTATCAATGGCTTTTAAATCAGTGTCCGTAAGTTCAACATCTGCGGCACCTGCATTTTCCTCCAGGTATTTCCTTTTTTTTGTTCCGGGAATCGGAATAATATCTTCTCCCTGTGCCAACACCCAGGCGAGCGCAAGTTGGGCTGCGGTAATGTTTTTAGATTTGGCAAAGGATGAAAATTCGTTCGTCAGAGCAATATTATTTTCTAAATGCTTTCCGTCGAACCGCGGTAATCCTCTTCTGAAGTCGTCTGCAGCAAGAGCAGACTGATTACTAACAGTAGCAGTGATCAATCCCCTCGATAATGGTGAATAAGCGATCAGTGAAATACCAAGCTCACGCAAGGTTTGAAGGGTTCCTCCTTCCGGGTCTCGGGTCAGTAGGGAATATTCACTTTGCAGGGCCGATATCGGATGAACCGCGTGGGCGCGCCGGATGGTGGCGGCAGATGCTTCCGACAAACCGATATACCGGACTTTTCCCTGGAGAACAAGTTCAGCCATCGCACCCACGGTTTCTTCTACGGGAACTTTCGGATCTATCCGGTGTGCATAATATAAATCGATGGTTTCAATACCCAGTCTTTTCAGACTGAGTTCAACGGCTTGTTTGATCCAGGCCGGAGAACCATCCACGATCGTATTAGGAGAATGACTGGACCCCGCAATTCCGTCTTTAAAACGAAATCCAAATTTGGTGGCAATAAAAACTTTCTTCCTATTTTGTATTAGAACCTTGGAAATGAGTTCTTCATTTTTCCCATTGGCATACATGTCCGCAGTATCCCAGAAATTAATACCCAGGTCCAGTGACCTGTGTAAAGTGGCAATACTTTCCGTATCATCTACCGGTCCATACGCAAAGCTCATTCCCATACATCCCAACCCAATGGCAGAAAGTCGTTCACCCGTTGTCGAAAGCGTTCTGTATATCATAATTTTATTTGAATGGTAATCTTTGGTCACGAACATTCATTTAGTATTGCCGGACCTTTAGATCAATAAACGATTTCGCATGCTCAAAAGTTCATCGATTATCATTGTTTCTTTAATTTTTGCTTCCTGTCATAGGATAGAAAAAAAAGAACCGTCAGATTTTCTGGCAGACAATATTGATACAACCGTCAGCCCGGCCAGTGATTTCTTTTCATTCGCCAATGGCGGTTGGATTAAAAAAAATCCGATACCTGCGGATCAAAGCCGTTGGAGCGTTGGCTCGCTGATTAACCTGGATATTTATGAACGCCTGCGTGCCATCAATGAAAAAGCCGTCAATGAAAAATCGGCTCCCGGAACCATCTCTCAAAAGATCGGGGATTTTTGGTTTAGCGGAATGGATTCCGCCGGTATCGAAAAAGCGGGTCTGGACCCCCTGAAGCCGGAATTAATGAAAATCGGAGGAATAATGAACCTGAACGAATTTCTGAATGAAGTGGCGGAACTTGGTAAAATAGGTGTAGATGCGTTGATGAGCAGCGGAATTTATCAGGACGAAAAAAGGAGTGATCAGATGGCACTTCATTTATCACAGGGCGGACTGGGCATGCCGGATCGTGACTATTATTTCAATACCGATCATAAATCTGCAAAGGTCAGGAAGGCATATCAACTTTATTTATATAAATCATTCAGAACCCTGGGTAAGGATAGTGTACAGGCGATGAAGGCTGCGGGTGCTGTATATCAGCTGGAATATGAACTGGCAAAGGCTTCCCGAAAGATTGCTGCTTTGCGGGATCCAAATGAGAATTATCATAAGATGAATCTTGAGGGGATTCAAAAACTTTATTCTGACATTCACTGGAAGGAATTTCTTACAAGATACGGTCTGCCTCCAATTGATTCCGCCATCGTAGGACAACCGGAATTTTTCGGCGCAATGAACCAGGAATTAATAAAAACTGCTATCCCGGTTTGGAAAGATTATCTCTCCTTTCATTTGTTGAACAACTCGGCACCGTACCTATATCAATCTGTTTATAATGACCGTTTCGAATATACTCGAACCCTGTCGGGCGTTCAGGTTCCGAAGCCCCGATGGAAACGGGTGCTGGATGCTGAACAAAAGGCAATAGGCGAAGCGCTTGGACATTTATTTGTGAATGAATATTTTCCGGAAAAATCGAAGAAAAGATATATTGACCTGGTGGAATCCATGCGCGAAGCGTATAAGGAAAGAATCATACATCTCAGTTGGATGAGCGACAGTACAAAACAAAAAGCGTTATTGAAACTTTCCAGGATCTCAAAGAAAGTTGGTTATCCGGATAAATGGAGGGACTTCAGTGCGATGGTCATTGACCGCGGACCCTTTGTACTTAATGTGCAAAGAGCGAATTCCTGGTGGTACGAGGATCAGATAAAAAAATATGGCAAACCGGTTGACAGAACGGAATGGGATATCACGCCGCAGACCTATGATGCTTATTATAATCCCAGTAATAACGAAATCGTACTACCGGCAGCCATTTTCACAGTGCCGGGAAAAAAAGATGAGGAATTGGACGACGCTTTCGTTTACGGATATACCGCCTCCTCTACGGTCGGACACGAGATGACGCATGGTTTTGATGACCAGGGAAGACAGTTTGATGACATCGGCAATCTTCGTGACTGGTGGCAACCGAATGATGCGAAACAATACAGGGAAAACGCGAAAAGAATCATTCGACAGTTCAATGAATTTATTCCGGTGGATACAATACATGTAAACGGAGATGCAACACAGGGTGAAAATATAGCAGATCTGGGCGGCCTTCTGATCGGATGGGATGCATTTGTAAAAACGGAAGCTTATAAAACAGGAGAAAAGATCGGCGGCTTCACACCTGCCCAGCGATTTTTTCTCGGATATGCATATGGCTGGCTCTCTGAACAAAGAGAGGAATCCATTGCCTCTCAATTGATGACTGATGTACATGCACCGCCGAAAGAAAGAGTGAATGGACCAATGGCAAATATCCCCGCTTTTTACAAAGCTTTTTCGGTGAAACCTGGAGACAAAATGTACAGACCGGATAGTCTGCGCGTGAATATCTGGTAACCGTCAGAATTTGTACGACAATCCGAATACGATGCCAAAATCGAAATTACTTGTGCTGCCCGCTGGTGGATGACTATCAAAATTGGTATATGGGCTGATATTCAAATAGAAATAACGAATCAGTTGCCATGAAAAATTGGTTGATCCGTCATATCGCACGCGCCCGTCTTGCGAAATA
>DASXKM010000173.1:0-5797 GCA_036496825.1 Puia sp.
TGGGCCGGTGGCTTATTCTTACCAATTTCATACCTCTTATCATGAGCAGTGGTGGCAATAGCGGTTCGCAGGCATCCACATTGATTATTCAGGCGATGGCTTTAGGGGAAGTGACTCTTGCCGACTGGTGGCGCGTCATGCGCAGGGAAATCCTTTCAGGGTTTATGCTCGGAGCTATTCTTGGACTCATAGGATTTATAAGGATATTCGCGTGGCATCTCCTGATGGTCCGGGGTGTTTTTAAAGACATTTATAAATCTCATTGGGATTCCATCGGTCTGACGGTTAGTTTTTCTCTGGTTGGCGTAGTTCTCTGGGGTACACTCACCGGAAGTATGCTACCGATTATATTAAAAAAGCTGGGCGCTGACCCGGCTTCCTCCTCCGCGCCTTTTGTGGCGACCCTGGTAGACGTAACCGGTCTGATTATTTATTTTAATGTGGCGCTGTTTTTTATGAAGAATATTTTGTTATAGTCGGAAAATCCAGCAGTCTGTATACCTGGCAATTAAAAAATTATTATGTGTGGAATTGTAGCATATATCGGTCCCAGAGAAGCATATCCTGTTATCATGAAAGGATTAAAGAGACTTGAATATCGCGGTTATGACAGCGCAGGCGTTGCTCTGCTGGACAAAAAAAATCTACGCGTATATAAAAAGCAGGGACGTGTAGCAGCGCTCGAAGAAAGTATTATTGGCAAAGACCTTCATGCCCATGCCGGGATTGGTCATACCCGGTGGGCCACTCATGGTGAGCCCAGTGATCGGAATGCGCATCCCCATCTTTCAGCAAACGGGAAACTGGCCATGATCCATAATGGCATTATTGAGAATTATTCACAACTGAAAACCGAACTGACAAAGAAAGGTTACACATTTAAAAGTGACACAGATACAGAAGTGCTTCTAAACTTTATAGAAGACATTCAGGAAAATAATCAATGTAGTCTGGAGGAATCCCTGCGCATCGCTTTAAAACGCGTAACGGGCGCTTACGTAATTGTATTATTGGATAAGGATCATCCTGATGTCGTCATCGCAGCCCGCAAGGGTAGTCCGCTGGTGATCGGGATTGGCAAAGGAGAACATTTCCTTGCATCCGATGCTTCACCCATCATCGAATACACGAAAGAAGTCGTTTATGTAAATGACTATGAACTCGCGATTATCAAATCAGACGAATTGATTTTAAAAAACCTGGGTAATGAAAAAATTACTCCCTTTGTTCAAAAACTTGACCTTGAACTGACTGCCATTGAAAAAGGCGGCTATGATCATTTTATGCTCAAGGAAATATTTGAACAACCGGATACCATTTTTGACTGTCTGCGTGGAAGGCTGGATGTGGCGAAGGGAACCATCACTATGGCTGGTGTTCAAAACAATATTGAAAAATTATGTCAGGCCAGAAGGATTATAATGGTTGCCTGCGGTACCAGCTGGCATGCCGGACTCATAGCAGAATATATTATTGAAGAGATCTGCCGGATTCCGGTAGAAGTTGAATACGCGTCTGAATTCCGATATCGCAATCCGGTTGTTCATCCCGGTGACGTAATTTTTGCCATTTCTCAAAGTGGCGAAACAGCGGATACGATTGTTGCCATTGAAAAAGCAAAAGAACAGGGTGCATTTATATTTGGAATTGTAAATGTTGTTGGTTCCTCTATCGCAAGAATTTCCCATGCGGGTGCCTATACACATGCAGGTCCTGAAATCGGGGTTGCCAGTACCAAAGCTTTTACGGCACAAGTAGTTGTTCTCATCATGATTGCATTGAAAATTGCGTTTGAAAAACAAACAATAACAGAGGAGAGATATATTAAACTACTCGCGGAATTACATGCTATCCCGGAAAAGGCGAGGGAATTATTACATTCCGCAGACCATATCCGCAATCTGGCAAAAAAATATATGAACGTCAGGGATGCTCTCTACCTGGGACGTGGAAACAATTTCCCGGTTGCTCTCGAAGGAGCTCTCAAATTAAAAGAAATATCATATATACATGCAGAAGGATATCCTGCTGCTGAAATGAAGCACGGACCGATTGCTCTGGTGGATAAACAACTGCCCGTTCTATTTGCGGCACCCAAAAGTGCATTTCATGAAAAACTCGTCAGCAACATCCAGGAAATAAAAGCCAGAAAGGGAATGGTAATTGCCGTAATCAGTGAGGGAGATGAAACGATTGCCAATATGGCGGATGATACGATGACAATACCTTTAACGGACGAACTGATATCCCCCCTGCTCTCAGTTATTCCCCTCCAACTTTTTGCCTGTTACCTGGGTATGGAAAAAGGTTTCGATGTCGATAAACCCCGCAATTTGGCTAAAAGTGTAACTGTAGAATAAAACACATGAATCAGATTATTAAGACACCGCTGCGAAATCTTGGATATGACTTTATTCCTGCAGACTATTTACCAGAAGGAAAGGATGAATATTATTTGAGAAATGAACAACACAAACCGTTAGTACCCTACAGGCATCTCAAGCTGAATGAAGTAGAAGAATTAAAAAAGAATGGAAATAATGCTGATGACTGGGATCTGGTGTTGGTCACCGATAACTTCCTGCCGGAACTGGTCCAGCATTGTAATTTTTTCGGAATGGTCCGGATAGGTATTCTCGAACCTTACTATCTGGAATTTCATAATCTCCGGCGTCCTGTTGGCTTGTACAATAGCAATATTATCAGTTGTGATATCGGGAACAATGTCGTTATTGATAATGTAAGCTACTTGTCACATTATATCATAGGCAACGACGTGATCCTTATCAATGTGAATGAAATTGAAACCACAGATCATGCAAAATTCGGAAACGGTATTTTGAAAGAAGGAGAACCCGACTCCCTGCGTATTGAACTGGAGGTTTGTAATGAAAATGGCGGTCGCAGTATCATTCCTTTCGAAGGCATGCTGCCTGGCGATGCATGGCTCTTTAGCCGTTATCGGGATGACGTCATATTACAGAAACAATTAAGGCAATTTTGTGATTCGGAAATTGACAAGCGAAGAGGTTTTTATGGAACTATCGGCGAGCGGACGGTAATAAAAAACTGTAAAATCATTAAAGATGTCAATATCGGTACAGATGCATATTTGAAAGGGGCAAACAAGTTAAAAAACCTGACTATTAATTCATCTGAAAAATCTAAAACTCAAATTGGTGAAGGTTGTGAATTGGTTAACGGAATTATTGGACACGGGTGCAGGATATTCTACGGGGTGAAAGCGGTCAGGTTTATACTGGCATCTAACTCACAATTGAAATATGGCGCGCGGCTCATTAATTCATATCTCGGAAATAATTCCACTATTTCCTGCTGTGAGGTTTTAAACTCGCTGATTTTTCCTTCGCATGAGCAACATCATAATAATTCATTTTTGTGTGCTTCATTGCTTATGGGCCAAACAAATATGGCTGCAGGAGCAACTGTGGGATCTAATCACAATTCAAGGGGTGCAGATGGTGAGCTCATTGCAGGCCGCGGGTTCTGGCCCGGGCTATGTGTAAGCGTTAAACACAATTCACGTTTCGCATCTTTTATCATCATGGCAAAAGGCGATTATCCGGCCGAACTGGATATACCGATTCCCTTTTCCCTGGTCAGCAACGACGTTTCTAAAGATGAATTGATTGTTATGCCGGCATACTGGTTTATGCACAATATGTATGCACTGGCAAGAAATGCCTGGAAATACGGAGACCGGGACAAAAGGCTGGAGAAGATTCAACTTTTGGAATATGATTATCTGGCACCCGATAGCATACAGGAACTGGCAACAGCCATTGAAAAGCTGCAATTGATTGCTGCAAAATCCTGGCTGAAACATGCAGCTGGTAATTCAGGTGAAACTGAAAACGAAAGTCAACTTGCAAATTTAGATACCGGGAATGATTCATTGACGAACCTGGGCAAAGAACTGCTCGAAAAAAATGATGAAGTATTTAGTTCTATTTCATTTTTTGCCGAAAAATTTGAAAACAGTTCGCGCAAAGTGCGTGTCATCAAACTCACAAAGGGATATTCGATATTCAGAGAACTAATTGTTCATTACGCAATCGAACAGATTATATTAAATTCAAATTCGGAGAAATTTATTGGACTATCTGCATTTCAAAAAACCATTCCCCAGAACAAAAAACCTGAACCCTGGATAAATGCAGGAGGACAGCTTATCAAAAAATCCTCCATTGAAAAACTAATTTCCGATATTCATCAGAACCGGGTTAATAGTTGGGATCATATCCATCAATTCTATCTGACCGAAGCCGGCAACTATGCAAACGATAAACTACATCACGCCTTAGACGTTCTTTTTCAGGTTCATGGAATTTCTATCAAAAATATAAACGCGGCAGACTTTAAGGAACTTTTGCTGCAAAGTATCAGGACGTCGGAATGGATAACCCGGAGTATTTTCAATTCGAGAAAAAAAGACTACCTGAATCCGTTTCGAAGAATGGTTTATGAAAACGAAGCCGAAATGGATCAGGT
The DNA here is from genome assembly GCA_036496825.1 of Puia sp. GTDB lineage: Bacteria > Bacteroidota > Bacteroidia > Chitinophagales > Chitinophagaceae > Puia. The sequence goes on from DASXKM010000173.1 coordinate 4,513, forward strand.
ACTGGGTAAACTGGAGGACAATACTTTCGTCAAAAACAGGGAACAGGTTTTCATTGAATATAAATTACTAATTCAGAATCTCATTCGGGAATGGAGTTTGAATTAATAAACTCAACTCTTTTCGAAGGCCAATACGTAAACCCTGCCCCTGGAATCCATCGCACGGAATACATATTTGCCCCTTGACATCATTTCTAATCCGGTTGAAAAACGGGTTAGTCCGTTTCCGATCATCAAAGTTCCTTTTTTGACTATACGGCCTTCCACAGAAATAATATCATAATTCCACATAGCGGGATTTGGCGAATGGATTAATATTTGAATTTGTTCCGACGCAGTTCCCACCGATACCCATTTTAAACGGACTGCCTCTTCTTCTTTTTTATAGGGAACGATGACTCCAAAATATTCAATACCGGCCACATCTACCATGCTGGCCACAAAAAAATGCATCCCGGCATTTATTGACTTATCGTCTGTCCAACTATAGTCGAATTGTCCATCGACAGCATTTATACTGGCAATAGGGACTGACCGGCCGTTTACCATTTCATACAAATTAAAATGGTTGGGTTTTTCATCGGTTTTTACTACCCAGTTAAAAACAGGTTTGTCTCCTTTTTCTTTTACTTCCAGAACAATACTTGTAAGAGGAAGTGGATTTTCAAAAGGTAACACACTTCCTAAAGTATAATCCTGAGCTGAGAAATCAGTATTTTGGCTTAATACAGAACCCTGCAGATAATTTCCGGTGATGGATGAATGCCCTGCATCTGTCCATTCTGATGTCTGAAATCTGGCCACGTTCAAATAATCAGGGTCGGAGACAATGCCACTTTGCGAGGAAGCAAATGACAATTCGATTTTCCCCTGATTGCTGGCAGATCCATCCGCTAAAAGAGTCCAATATTCGACTTTTGAAATATGATCAAGCCCCGGACCTACTGCGCTCCCTAAGGAAACCGGATTCTGATGTATGTATTCAACTGTAAAATTCCCGCTTGCATTCTTCAGTTCCAGCCATCGAAGGTTTCCGTCCTTTCCTACCGGAAAAAGAAAATGTTCCTCCTGATTCAATCCTAATTTGCGTAAAGGACCATCTATATGGGATCCGGTAAGTTTTGAACTGTCGACCGTTATTGTACAAATAGTATCAAGAATGAGTAATGCGGATGCCGAACTGGTTATTGATCCCTGATCTAATTCCAGTTTCCATGGAATTTTAAGTGGCAGACGAAGCGTGGATCCTGTTGCATTGTTCATTCTGAATCCAACCTGGTTAATG
>DASXKM010000174.1:0-7120 GCA_036496825.1 Puia sp.
TGCGAGATTGTCTTTTAATAAACCAATCACCTGCCTGTCCAGATAATTAATCGTGGTTGCAAAAAAAAGCAGGCTAACAACCACCCACCGGTATCTGCCCATTGGCTGCCGCATCGTAGAATTCATTTAAACGAGAGAAGACCTGATAGCGGCTATTTGTCGTAAGAGGGCGCCGGTATTAGATTTTAAAAGATCGAAATTCTTACTGTCTACAATTTCCTTATTAATCAAACTGCTGCCCATGCCAACCGCAGAAACGCCGGCCCTGAACCAGGATTCCATATTTTCACCATCGACGCCGCCGGTTGGCATATATAAGAGTTCCGGGAAAACTTCCTTCACGGATTTTACAAATCCGGGCCCAACGGTATTGGCAGGAAATAATTTCACAAGTTTTAGTCCATCATCCTGGGCCAGAAATAATTCGGTCGGTGTAATACAGCCCGGGATCCAGAGCATATTTTCATTATCAGCAAATTTTGACAGATCGCGGGTATAGCCCGGACTCACCAGAAAATCAGCGCCGTTTTGAATTCCTTTGCTGGCAGTTTTTGGATCCATGACGGTCCCAAGACCCAGAATCAAATCCGGAAACTTTTTGTAGGTTTCCTTTTTTATACTTCTGAAATTTTTAAGCGCCTGTTTGCCGCGATTTGTATATTCAATTACACGAATACCGGAATCATACATTGCCTGCACGATCTGAATACTCGTTTCTTCGTCCGGATGGAAATACAGGGGAAGAACGCCCTGATAAATGATCGCATCAATGATCTTTTCTCTATTCATATTTTCTGGTTCGTTCTAATATCAAATTCAGATCCTGGTTTGTAGCATCCCCTTTTTCAAAAAATTTTCCAAAAGCAGCCGCGGTTGCGAACTGAACAATCTCCTTTTCCGGAAGCTGTTTATACAATCCATAAATCAATCCCGCCATAAAGCAATCCCCGGTTCCTACTCTGTCCACAATGTGTTCACTTCTATATACAGGCGAATCGGCAAAATGATGTGCTGAATACAGCGAGGCAAAATAGGAAATACCATTCTCAGCTTCCTCAAAACGAAATGTGCACGCGACATGTTTAACACGTGCAAATCTCTTTAATATCTTAACGGACGTCTGATGCGCATGCTCAAGATAAGCAGTTTTGCTATTCATTCCGATCAAATGTGGATCTAAGGGAATGCCCAGCAGGTCATGTGCCGACCAGATATTACCCATCACGACATCACAAAATGGCAAAAGTTCCGCCATTAAATTATGAGGATTTCTGTGTCCCCATAATTTAGCACGGTGATTCAGATCGATTGAAATAATGATATTTCTTTTGGAAGCTGCCTGTACGGCTTCCAGGCAAACGGCCGCAACCGATTCATTCAGTGCCGGACTGATGGCGCTGAAATGGAGCCATGATATGTCGTGCAGTATATGATCCCAGTCGATCATTCCTTTTTTCAATTCTCCAAACGAAGAATGAGCACGATCGTAAATAACACCACTATTTTTCAGATCTGTTCCCTGAGCCAGATAGTAACTTCCGATACGATTGCCGGACAACAAAATGGTATCTGTCATGATATTTCTTTTTTTCAGCGCGACAAGAATATCTTTTGAGAGGTAATTATCCGGCAGGGCCGTGCAATAGGAAACGGGCATGTTCCATCCGGCCAGCGCAGTAGCCACATTCAATTCTGCTCCACCCATGTATACGGGCAGATCATTCGTTTTCAACCAATGGCCATCCGCAGCCGGTGAAAACCTCAGCAGGAATTCACCAAAACACAGAATCTTTTCCATGGCGATTATTTTTAGAATTCTTTACTTTTCATTCCAGTTAAAATAGCTCTTCGCATTAAAATAACAAATGTCACTGATCAGTTTGCCGGTCCATTCGATATCACCCGGCAGTTCTCCTTTTTCAATTTCTTCTCCAAACAATCCACATAAAATGCGCCGGAAATACTCATGCCTTGGATAAGATAAAAAACTGCGTGAATCGGTGATCATACCAACAAAGCGGCTGATCAGGCCCATACTTGAAAGCGAATTCAACTGTCTGGTCATGCCTTCTTTCTGATCCATAAACCACCAGGCTGAACCCCATTGCACTTTACCGGCCATTGATCCGTCATTATAATTGCCGATCATGGTGGCCATTACCTCATTGTCTGAAGGGTTATTGTTGTACAATATCGTTTTTGCCAGCCGGTTATTTTTATCAAGCGAATTCAAAAATGAAGATAGTGATGCAGCCTGTGAAAAATCGCCGATGGAATCCCATCCGGTATCCGGACCAAGAATACCCAGCATCCGGCTGTTATTATTTCGCAAAGCTCCCAAATGAAATTGCTGGACCCATCCTTTTTCAAAATCCCACTCGGCGAATTGCCTGAGTAGTGCGGATTGAAATTTTTGGATTTCCAGGAGCCCGGGATTTTTACCGGAATGCACTTTATCAAAAATATTCTTCAGATCCGATTCCGTCCATTCAATATCATAGAATTGTTCCAGACCATGATCCGAAACACGGCATCCCGCCGCGTGAAAAAAATCATGACGGCTTTTTAATGCATCGATGAATGATAAAAATCCGCTGATGGAGATATTGGCCGTTCTGCCCAGTCTCCCGATGTAATTTCTGAATCTGACAGGATCGGCAATGGCCATTGACTGATCGGGACGGAACGAAGGCAACACTTTTATTTGTAAACCGGATTTACCAATCCGTTCGTGATATTCGAGGGAATCTGCCGGATCATCTGTGGTACCAATCACCTCCACCTTCATTTTTTTCAAAAGTGCATGTACACTGAATTCAGGCGATTGTAATTTCTGATTACAGGTTTCATAGACCTCTTTGGCGGATCCTTCATTTAGTATTTTATCTATCCCGAAATATCTTTGTAATTCGAGATGCGTCCAGTGATACAGTGGGTTTCGCAACGTATAGGGGACTGTTTCCGCCCATTTCAAAAATTTCTCCCGGTCGCTTCCCTTTCCTGTTATAAAAGATTCATCAATTCCATTGATGCGCATCGCGCGCCATTTATAATGATCCCCGCGCAACCAGATCTCTGTTAGATTTTCAAATGAATAATTTTCGGCAATTTCCTTTGGCGGAAGATGGCAATGATAATCGATGATCGGCAGGCCGGCTGCATAATTATGATATAACTGCCTGCCGGTTTCCGTATCCAGTAAAAAATCGGGAGAAAGAAATTTCTTCATTCCATAATAAATTTTATAACGAAACGCCCCTTTTCCAGGGAATAAAATCGCTCTGGTTCAGGAGTACTGCTTTTGGTGTTATCTCCCCGCTGGCGGCCCGGATGCAATATGCCAGTATTTCTTCACCCATTTCAATGATGGATTTTTCTCCTTCAATGATGGATCCCGTATCGATATCGATAATGTCAGGCATGCGCCGCGCAAGTGGGGTGTTGGTTGAAATCTTGATCGTCGGACAAACCGGGTTCCCCGTGGGAGTTCCCAGTCCCGTGGTAAATAAAATCAATGTCGCGCCGGATGCGGCCTGTCCGGTGGTTGCCTCCACATCATTGCCTGGTGTACATACCAGACTAAGACCGGGTGTTTTAGCTTGTTCAGTATAATCGAGCACGTCGGCCACAGGCGCATTACCTCCTTTCTTTGCAGCACCGGCTGATTTCATTGCATCCGTTATCAGCCCATCCCTGATATTGCCGGGCGAAGGATTCATATGAAACCCTGAACCTGAACGCAAGGCCGAAGCTTCGTAATCCCGCATCAGATGAATGAATTTTCTGGCTACCGTTTCATTCACAGAGCGATCTACCAGTTCCTGTTCCACCCCGCAGAGCTCGGGAAATTCCGCGAGTAATACTTTTCCACCAAGCGCCACGAGCATGTCGGCACAATAACCGACGGCCGGATTAGCGGTTATACCACTGAACCCGTCGCTGCCACCACATTTTACACCGATACATAATTTATCAAGCGAAGCGTATTTTCTCTCCAGTTCATTTATTTCCACAAGTCCCTCAAAAGTTTTCCTGATTGCTTCCCGGATTAGCTGTTCTTCGCTCTGTGATTGCTGCTGCTCAAAAACATAAATGGGTTTGTCGAATCCGGGACCGGATTTTTTTATTTCTTCCAGCAATTCCGGTGATTGTAGATGCTGGCAACCCAGACTCAGGATCGTAATACCTCCTACATTTGGGTGATTCGCATAGGCAGCCAATAATTTCCCAAGCACAGCTGAATCCTGCCGAATGCCACCACAACCTCCATTATGCGTGAGGAAACGAACACCATCTACATTTTTAAAAATCCTGGATCTCCTGTTTGTCGCAGAGAAAGAAGGGATATCCAAATCAGAAATCTTTTTCCCCTGTTGCCGGGCCATGATGAGTTCCCTGGTGAATGATTTATATTTTTCCGTTACAGAGTAACCCAGTTCATCCTGCAATACTTCGCGTATAACATCCATATTTCTGTTTTCGCAAAATACCGTTGGAATAAACAGCCAGTAATTTGCCGTTCCCACTCTTCCGTCATGCCGGTGATATCCCATAAAACCCAAATCTTTAAATCTGGAAATATCGGGAGGAGACCATTTATAACCGGCGTTACGGTAATCGTAAGCACCCGATGCATGCTTCAGATTTTCGGTTGACACACGGCTTCCGGCTGAAACATCCATTTCGGTTTTGCCTACGAGCACGCCATACATGATGACATCCGTACCTGCCGGCGCATCCCGCATATAGAACTTATGCTTGGCCGGAATATTTTCCTTTAACGGGTATTGATGACCGTTATATGAAACAATTTCCCCGGCCTGTAAACTTCTTAAAGCAACCAGGATGGAATCTGCGGGATGAATCTGTAAAATGCTGTTCTTCATTGTTTAATATACGCTGATGACGCACCCAAATTTACGGAAGCGATCTCATCATTTTTAAAAACTATCTTTGTTACGACCGCGCAATACGAATTCAGCATCCGTTTAACTGCCAAATTCGGCGGTGGGGAAAATAAATTTTATATATCAATGAAGAGATATGCGAAATATAAAAATTGCCACGGCACAGTTTGAAAACAGATCCGGCGACAAGGAATATAATCTGGGTGTTATCGACCGTCTTTCAAAAAAAGCCGCAGAAGCCGGCGCCGATGCGATCGCCTTTCACGAATGCTCCCTGACCGGCTATAGTTTTGCGAGAAAATTATCACGCGAACAACTGTTTGACTTGTGTGAATTTATTCCGGATGGAGAAAGTATTGGTCGTTTACAATCGATCTCGGAAAAAAATAAAATTACATTACTGGCCGGCCTCTTTGAAAAAGACGAGCACGGGGATATTTACAAAGCCTACGTATGTGTGGATAAAACCGGACTGGTAGCCAAACACCGTAAACTTCATCCTTTTGTAAATAAAGCGATTCTCCCCGGAAATGAATATACTGTCTTTGATCTGAAAGGCTGGAAGGCGGGAATCCTGATCTGCTATGATAATAATATTTTTGAAAATGTCCGGGCGACAAAATTACTGGGCGCCGACATATTGTTCATGCCGCACGTTACCATGTGCACACCTTCTACCAGACCGGGTGCAGGATTCGTTGATCCTGCTCTGTGGGAAAACAGGGAAACAGATCCAACAACCCTCCGGATGGAATTTGATGGTTTAAAAGGCAGGGCCTGGCTGATGAAATGGCTCCCTGCGCGTGCCTATGACAATGCTCTGTATGCGATATTCTCCAACCCGATCGGTATGGACGACGACCAGCTAAAAAACGGCTGCTCCATGATTCTGGATCCTTTCGGCGATATACTGGCAGAATGCAGGAGCTTTTCCGATGAATTCGTAATTGCAACGCTTACGGAAGAAAAACTGAAACTTGCAGGAGGCTACCGCTATATGAAAGCCCGGCGACCTGAGCTTTACAAGAATATAATCGGGAAAGCGCACCACGCGGAGCAAAGGGTTTCCTGGCTTGAGAAAGCCTGAATTTAGATCCGTGGTTTCTTTAAATGATCCTGAACCCTTACTTTTGCAACCCGGTAACGAAGTCCGGGGCGTAGCGTAGCCCGGTTATCGCGCCTGGTTTGGGACCAGGAGGTCGCAAGTTCGAATCTTGCCGCCCCGACAATCATCAGAAAAAGCCTCTGGCCAGCCCAGGGGCTTTTGTATTTAATTCCCGTCATATAAATCATCCCTGAATTTCTTTGCAGCCCGATAACAGGCCATGTCCCGTTAAGGCCTGGTCTGTATTTTATACCTAAATAACAGGGATATAACAGGGATATAACAGGCTTTTCATAGGTAAATCCGACTGTTATGTACTATTTATATATTGATTATTTACATTTTATTTTCCCGTTAATTATGGAAAAATTCCTAACTTGGTAGCCTCTTAACAGGTAAGAAGCAGCTATGGCAAAATTGTCGCAGGGCATTAATGGACCGTTCTATGGAAAAGTAGGCGCGGTTGTCGGGTATACATGGAAAGGTATTCCGGTTATGCGTGGTCTTCCTACACCCAGAACCAAGCCTTTTACTCCCAGGGAATTAAATCAGCAGGCGAAATTCAGGATCATGAACAGGTTTCTTACGCAGGCGATCGGCCTGCTCAATGTGACCTTCGCGCATTTGGCTATTGGAATGAGCGCTTTTAATAAGGCATTCTCCTATAATATAAAAAATGCAATCATGGGTGTTGCGCCCAATCTGGCGATTGACTATTCCATGGCGCTCATAAGCCGGGGCGACCTTCCCAACGCTGAATCGCCGATGGTCAAATCTCCAGCCTTCGGCCTGTTACAATTCTCGTGGACGGATAATAGCGGCAAGGGAAATGCAAAAGGAACCGACAAGGCCTTTGTAGCATTCTATCAGGAAGAATCCGGTACCTGGGAATATCAGTTGGAAATTGCAACAAGGAATCAGGGAAAATGCGAGATAAACATGATGAACTTTCCCGGCAAGCCGGCACAAACCTTTATCGGATTTATTGCTGCTGATGGCAAGGATGCAAGCGACAGCTTCTATACCGGCCCCGTTAATGTTTAACAGAAACGGTATCCGGATGCCTTCAATGATCTGCCAAAAAACGGATCGGGGGAAATCAAAAAAT
>DASXKM010000175.1:0-6830 GCA_036496825.1 Puia sp.
ATTATTGTCAGCTTACTATATTCCATCAGCTCCTGTAAAGAAGAAGAAAAAAAGGCTGTGGCAATACCCGACGTTAATGTAGTGACTGCGGGTAAAAAAGATATTTCAACTTATAGCGAGTATGTCGGGCAGGTATACGGCCTTGCGGATGTAAATATAGATCCAAGAGTTCAGGGCTGGATAACAGGAATTTATTTTAAAGAGGGTTCCCTTGTGCAAAAGGGGAGCCTGTTATACACCATCGATGATCAGCCTTTTATTAATGAGCTTGATGCTGCAAAAGCTGAAGTGGCAAGAACGCAGACGCTGATGGAAAATAAAAAATCCGAGCTCGGCAGAGTCAAACCACTCGCCGAGATGAATGCATTGAGTCAACGTGACCTGGATTTTGCTTCATCAGCCTATGACGCATCGCTCAATGAAGTGAAAATAGCCCAGGCAAGAGTGGATAATGCGAAAATCCAGCTCGGATACACGAAGATTTTGTCTCCCATTACAGGCATCATAGGAATTTCCAAAGTTCAGGTTGGCGATTATGTGCGACTGGTCAGCGCTGGCAATGGCATAAATACCGTTTCTTCTTTGGGTGAGGTCCGGGTTAGATTTCCAATTTCTGAAAATGATTACCTTAATTTTTCAAGAGAATACAGAAAGGATCCCAAGAGCAATAATTTTCAGGAAGTTCCCGTGGAGCTGATTCTGGGAGACGGATCTGTTTTTGGTGAGAAAGGCCGTTTGCAACTCACCAATCGTCAGATCGATCCGGGTACCGGTTCTATCCTTATCCAGGCATTGTTTAAAAATGCGAGTGGCGTATTAAGGCCTGGCCAATATGTAAAAGTGAGGTTCAAGACGGGTGATTATAACAATGCGATTGTGATACCCCAGCAGTCAGTAAATCAATTGCAAAATATTTACCAGGTATTTCTGTTGACCGATAGTAATACATTAAAACCAACACTCATAAAAGTTGGAAGCCGTGTAGGAAGCAACTGGATTGTAAGTGACGGGTTGAAAGAAGGCGACAAAGTTGTGGTAGTGGGAAGTGCATCATTAAATCCCGCGATGGTGGTCAAACCTGTTATGATGAAATGGAATTATGATTCCACTTTAAAGGAATAGAGAAAACCCGGAAATAAGTTCCCAACTATAATTTATGAGTGAGTTTTTTATCAGGAGACCGATCGTTGCAATGGTAATATCCATTTTTACCATTATTCTGGGCGTGCTGATTTTGAGAAAAGTGCCTATCTCCCAGTACCCGGAGATTACTCCTCCGATGGTTAAAATAACCGGCTCATACAGCGGAGCAAACGCTGTGAATGTTGAACAATCGGTAGCAACACCCATCGAGCAGGAAGTAAATGGTGTTGAAAATATGCTGTATATGCAATCCATCAATGCAAATGATGGGAACACGACCATACAGGTTTCTTTTGAAGTTGGAACCAACCTGGATAACGCAAATATGCTCACACAGAATCGTGTGTCCATTGCAACACCCAGTCTGCCGGCGCCAGTAAAAGAACTGGGTATCAGCACAAAAAAATCGTTGGCCTTTCCTATGATGATTGTGTCTTTGTACTCACCAAACAATACCTATAATGCACAATTCATCAATAATTATTCTTATATCAATGTAGTTGATCAGATCAAACGTCTCAAAGGGGTGGGAGATGTAGTCGTTTTTGGAGCTGCACAATATGCGATGCGTGTCTGGCTGAATCCCAACAAAATGAATTCTTTGGGTATTTCGGTAGAGGATGTGACCAATGCACTAAAGGTTTACAACAATATATACCCAGGTGGTTCTTTTGGAAATAATCCTGCGCTTCCCGGGATACAGAATACATACACCGCACAATTGCAATCCAGGCTGGTCAGCGTTGACGCATTTGCGAAGATCATTTTGAAATCGAATACCAGCGGTGCTTTAGTGAGGCTGGGTGATGTGTCCAGAGTTGAACTTGGAACAGAAAATTATTCACAGTCCAGTCGCTTCAATGGTAAAAATGCCTCGGCAATTACAATCTACCAGATACCGGGAAGTAACGCACTCGACCTGTCGGCCAGTGTGCGGAAAACGATGGAAGAATTAAAACAAAGATTTCCGGTTGATCTGGATTACAATTATTCCCTGGATACTACTTTAGCTGTTAGTGCTGGTATTGATGAAATCATGCATACCCTGGTGGAAGCCCTGGTACTGGTAATTCTGGTGGTATTTATATTTTTACAGGACTGGCGTGCTACATTGATTCCCTTATTGACAGTACCGGTATCCCTCATTGGTACTTTTATTTTTTTCCCGCTTCTTGGATTTTCCGTAAACGTTTTATCTCTCCTGGGAATGGTACTCGCCATTGGTCTGGTAGTGGATGATGCCATTGTAGTGGTGGAGGCAGTTATGCATGAAATTGAGCATGGGCTAAGTCCGGTAGAAGCAACCCGTAAAGCGATGAAAGAAGTTGCCGGTCCGGTTGTGGCGATTGCCGTTGTCCTGTCTGCCGTATTTATTCCGGTCGCGCTGACCGCAGGTATTACAGGCAGACTATACCAGCAGTTTGCAATTACTATCGCTGTGTCGGTTTGTTTGTCAGCTTTTAATGCTCTTACGCTCAGTCCTGCTCTGGCAGCCTTACTGCTTAAGCCAAAAAAAGTTGGCAAGAAAAAGAATTTGCTGGAGCGTTTCTTTGCTTCTTTTAACAGAGGATTTGACAGTTTTACAAACAGGTATACCCGGTTGGCGGCATTTTTTACCAGAAAACTTATTATTACCCTCGTTATATTGGGTGTCATTACTTTGTCTGCGGGATCATTGATGAAAAGTGTACCTAGTGGCTTTGTCCCTTCGGAAGATGATGGATATTTTTTGGTGGGAACATTATTACCGGATGCAGCTTCTTCGGAAAGGACGGATTCGGTTACACATAAGATTGAGGCCGTGCTCGCGCAGATTCCGGAAATTCAATCTTATACTGTCATTAACGGATACAGCATTCTCTCCAGCACTAATTCAAACAATTCAGGTACCATCTTTGTGCAATTGTCGCCCTGGCACGACAGGAAAAGAACTTCAAAAGATATTGTAAAGGAAGTTAACCAGCGGTGCGCATCAGGTATTACAGAGGCAACAACCATTGCCACACTTCCTCCTCCAATCCCCGGTTTGGGCAGTGCTGCGGGATTCACATTGGAAATTCAGGACCTTTCGGGACAAACACCCCAGTTTCTGGGTGAGCAGGCCCAAAAGTTTATCGCGGCTGCAAAAAAACATCCGGAGATCGGGAATATTTATACACTTTTCCGTCCGAGTGTTCCCCAGAAAAGCATAATCGTTGACAAGGATAAAGTCGAAAAACTTGGCCTGAGTCTGAATTCGGTAAATAGTGCTATTTCGAGTTTGCTGGGAAGTTCATTTGTAAACAACTTCAATCAATTTGGGAGACAGTATAAGACTTACGTCATGGCTGATGCGCCATTTAGAATGAAACCCTCAGATATCAGTAATTTTTATATTCGTGATCCCCAGGGTAATATGATACCTCTTGCCACGCTTGCAACTGTACGTGACACGGTGGGACCTTTATATACAAACAGGTTTAACTTATATCGTTCCGCAGAAATTTCCGGTGCACCAGCTCCAGGGTACTCATCCACGCAGGCATTGGATGCCCTTGCAGCAGCGGCTAAAGAATCTCTGCCAAAAGAAGTAGGATTCGCCTACAGTAATATGTCATTCCAGGAAAAAGCGGCAGAAGGTCAGAGCGGATTTGTATTTGTGATGGCTTTGATATTTGTCTTTTTTATCCTCGCGGCCCAATATGAGAGCTGGACTTTGCCATTCAGTGTTTTGCTTGGCACACCCTGGGCCATCATGGGAGCCATGCTGGGTTTGTTTTTGAGCCGGTTTAGTTCAGAAAGTTATGTGAATAATGTGTTCGCGCAAATCGGTCTGGTCATGCTGATCGGTCTGAATGCGAAAAATGCGATCCTGATTGTCGAATTTGCAAAAATGAAATTAGAGGAAGGCATGTCAGTTATGGATGCGGCAATAGCCGGGGCGAAACTGCGATTCAGACCCATCCTGATGACTTCCTTAGCATTTATCCTTGGTGTTATTCCATTGGTCATATCGTCGGGGGCCGGATCTGAATCAAGGAAGGTGATGGGAATGGCTGTATTCAGTGGAATGATCGTGGCTACCGTACTGGGGGTTATATTGATCCCGGCATTTTTCGTTCTGATAGAAAGGAAAAAGAAAATAAAACCGAAAGAAGTTCAGGCAAATTCATCCGATACAACCCATCATGTTTAAGAAAATGAAAAGGAAAGGTATATACAGTTTACTGGTACTTAGTCTGATCTTTTTTTCCGGCTGTATGGTTGGTAAAAAATATAACAGGCCGGCAACGCCTTCCAACATCACCTATCCGGATGCGACAAAAACAGATACGTCCGCTCTCGCCACCTGGTTTGAAATATATCATGATACCGCATTGCAGACGCTGATAAAAATGGCAATCGACAGCAATCGCGATCTGCTGGCGGCTGCGTCGAGAATGCAGCAAGCCTTTGCTTTGTCCGGCGCCGTTAAAGCCAATATGTATCCAAGAATTGATTATCAGGCAGCTGCCGGTGGCGGAAAAGCCGGTTCTGAAGCGCTTAAAGTAAATGGTGGCGTGAATGGCGGATTACTGAATGTATTCGGTGTTTTGAATTGGGAATTGGATGTATGGGGGAAACTCCGGCTTCAGAGTCAGGCGTCGGTTGATGAATTTCTTGCGAGTAAAGCAAACCGTGATGCACTCCAGGTAAGCCTCGTTGCTGAAGTTGCATCAGATTATTTTTTGATTCGGGATCTCGACAATCAATTAGCAATATCGAAGAGCACTCTGGAAGGCAGAAAAGAAAATACAAAACTGAACTCCGATAAATTTCAACATGGATATGTTTCTGAACTGGACCTTTTACAGGCACAACAGCAGGAAGCAATCGCTGCGGCTGCCGTACCAGGTTTTCAGCGACAGATCATTCTGGTGGAAAATGCAGTCAGGGTTCTGATCGGTTTAGGACCTGGTCCGATTAGTCGCGGCGCAAGTAATTATGACCAGGTATTATCGCCGGACATTCCGGTTGGGCTTCCTTCACAGTTGCTTGAAAGAAGACCCGATATAATGGCATCTGAATTCGCGTTACAGGCACAGTTTGCCAGAATCGGTGTTGCCCAGGCCAACCGGTTTCCGTCCATCAGTCTGACGGGTGCTTTGGGATTTGCCAGTCCTCAGTTGTCCACGCTATTGAGCAGCAATGGCCTGGTAGCAAATGGTTTTGGATCCCTGTTCGGCCCACTTTTCAATTGGGGACAGAACAAGAAACTGGTAGAAGTGCAAAAAAGTAGAACAGAAGCCCTGTACTACGAGTACCAACAGACAACATTGAATGCTTTTGCTGATGTGGATAATGCGCTGGCAGAATACAGGAATTTAAATTTAGAGCATTTGGCACGTCAGCAGCAAGTGCAGGCTGCTGCTAAAGCGCTGAAGTTGTCGCAGGCGCGTTATGACAACGGTTATACTTCGTACCTGGAAGTGATTATCATGCAAACGAATTTATTTGATGCACAACTGCTGGAATCCACTACGCTTCGGCTAAAATTAAATTCCATTGTTTCTCTTTATAAAGCACTTGGAGGTGGATGGAATTAATTTAAATATTTACATGCAACCGGGTAATTTTGATTTGATTCCTGCTTTTTATCTGGCCATTCCTTTTTTATTCCTGCTGATCCTGATTAACTATCTGGGATACCGGTTTAAAGTTTATCATATCAGAAAATTCCCTGAAAAAGAGGATGTGGGAATTGGACCTACAGAAGGTTCTTTACTTGGTTTAACAGCCCTGTTACTTTCCTTTACTTTTAGTATGTCAGCCTCTAAATATGAAACCCGCCGGCAGGATATTGTAATTGAAGCCAACAATATCGGAACATCTGTGTTGAGATGTGATATGTACCCGGACAGTGTGCGTAATCTTTTGAGGTCCGATTTTAAAAATTATCTGGAAACAAGACTTGCCTATTATGATGCGAGCGCCGATGAGCAACTGATTAAACAAACGCTTGAACAGGCAGACTCTATTTCAAATATTATCTGGCGGCATGTAGCATTGTTATCGCATGATTTGAATAATCGTGTGGCCAGTGAACAAATGATTCCTTCCATGAATGCAACGATTGACATCGTTACCACCAGAGAAGCGGCCAGGAGGTCTGCTGTCCCCAGAATTATTTTAGTCGTCCTGGGTATTTTAATTCTTGTGTCAGCGTTTTTGTCAGGCTACGGCAGCAAGAACCTGGAGCGGAACAAGGTGCTGGTAGTAGCATTTGCGATAGTAACCTCACTTGCCCTGTACCTGGTAGTCGATTTGGATAAACCCAGACAGGGATTCGTCAATCTGAATTCCACTGAACAATTAATGGTAAATTTGAGAACGCTTTTCACCATGCGCAATTAAGAGATCAGGTAACAACAGCTCCTTAGATTTAAAAGTATTAAAAATATATATTTTGGAACTGGTTCCCGTTCTGGAATTTGAAGAACAAAATAAAACCTTTACCAGAAACCCGCTTTGTCAGGACAGCATTTATATGTCCATTGATTTTTACAAAAAAGTCGGCTTCACACCGCCGTGGATTTGTTACTATGTAACAGAAAATGAAGAACTGGTCGGATGCGCCGCATTTAAAGGGAAACCCGTTAATGGAACGATTGAAATAGCATACGGTACATTTGAAAAATGCAGAAATCAGGGGCTTGGCTCGAAAATTT
>DASXKM010000176.1:0-4382 GCA_036496825.1 Puia sp.
TACAGGTCCTTTCCCACATGACTCAGTACAATATCTTCAGAAGTAACAATGCGTTCTTTTTTGACCGATCTTTCTTTAAAAAAACAGGCAACCTGCTCGCTTGACAGATTAAGTCCGTAAAGCATATTGATTGTATTCAAATTGATCGGGATGGGAACAAACATTCCATCCACGCTGGCCAGCACGCGGTGTTCATACGGACGCCATTCTGTAAACTGGCCGAGGTAGTTAAAGACTTCCAGACTATTGGTGTGAAAAATATGAGGGCCATATTTGTGAATTAAAATGCCCTCTGAATTGAAATAGTCATAGGTATTACCTCCGATATGACTACGCTTGTCAATAATAAGTACTTTCTGATTCTCTTTTTTTGCCAGTCTTTCCGCGAGTACGGCACCCGAAAGTCCCGCTCCGACGATTAAAAAATCATACATAACTTTCTGTTTTTACAGTTAAAAATTATTACACACCTGAGTACCTTATTCCACAAAAATTTAACTTAAAAACCAACCTGAAAGAAAAAGATCCGGGCGACAGGGTTTGGTAAACGTTCAGCGTGAATTATATACAGTATAAGGCAATTGGCGTTCCAAACGATATGTTCATGATGGCATCGTTTTTTCATCCATCATTCAGCACACGTGAAATAAATAAAATTTTCCATGTCTGATCAAACCATTCTATCCCAGCGTGAGAGCATCCTGACTACTGTGCATGAACCTTCTTATAATATGACGAGCTTTAAAGAATCTCCCAGAAAAAGAGGAAAGGAAAAACCCCTGCCGCGACTCGGTGCTTTTGATTTATTTACTTTATTTACAGCGGATATCATACGCGAAAAAGTAATATTCACCCGTTGAAGTGCAAACCAAAATCTTCTTCGTTCAATACCGGTAGCCACTTTTTAATAAGCTCCCTGTAATCTTTTCCCACAGGCATCATCTGACGGTTCAGGTCGTATAATCCAAGTTCGTTCACCGTGCCCCTGTCTTCCCGGAGAGCCGTATCCCAATCTACCTGATGCAATAAGCTATACCATGTAAAACCTACGATCGGCACGCCATCCTGTTTAAGCCGGTGAAGATTGGCCCACTGCTTTATCAGCCACTCGGAACATGCCGGCATTCTGATATTTGTTTCCGTATGCATGATCGGCAGCTTGTAACGCCTGTAATATTGCTGGGTAATCACATAGTACCCAAATATCTCACCTGACGCCTGTGTGCTTCCGTCAGGATGAACGAGGTGTTCATTGGTGACATAATAATCATTGCCCATAATGCAACGTGCTTTTACCTGGTGATCGACAAACCATTGATATTCCGATTTCGTCATTCCGTTTTGCTGCAGGTATTCGTACATCGGTATCTGTATGGGATAGCCATAGGTCAGATCCAGGGAAAGAAATCTTTTCTGATTCAGAAATCTCGCGAGCGGCACGGCCTCAGGTTCTACTGCGTGGAAATATTCCGACGATTCACTTTGAATAAAACAGGCATCCGGTTGTACCTCCAGTATGGCATGCATGGCCATTACGTTGGCCTTACAAATATTTTTTAATGCATTTACAAATGTGGCATCCGACGACAGGCATTCATTCCACCATCCGTACTGAGCCGAGAACATGGCGGCGATAAAAATTTCATTTACCGGTGTGTAAAACCGAAACGCTGGAAATCTTCTGGCAAAGGATCCCGCATATTCCGCAAAATATACGGGGAAAGCGGGATTCTGGAAATTACCTATCCAGTCAGGAATTCCAAAATGACAAAGATCAATCAGCGGAATAATATGCAATTCCTTAAGCCGGTTGAAAGTCATATCTGAGAAAGTCCAGTCATATTTGCCGGGGCCCAAATGTGTCTTATAATAGGGGGGCCCGTAACGCAGGAACTCTATACCCATTTCTTTTACAAGTGCAAGATCCGTTTCCCAGTGATCATAGTGCCCGGTCTTGGCCATCTCGTCCACCCGTTTCACTTTACCATCCCGAAGTCTGATATTTGGATAACTGTTTTCAATCCCCGTTGCAAACATGAATGTATTTCCCGCCATTCGTATACTATTAATTTAATAAACCTGCCCTTGTTATATTTATTTCAATTGTTTTTCTGCCTCTTTCTGCATTCGGATCACTTCGCAAACTTTTGATTCCATATCATGCCAGGTCTTGTCCCAGGAAATGCCGCTTAAGAACTCATCTACTTCATTTAGCCATTGTCCCGTATTTTTATCGTCGAGATATTTTTCAGCTATCCGGATGAAGGATTCTGCATCTTGTGCAATACCAACTAATCCTTTCTCCCCGTAGGGATAGACCACATCGTGGATTTTCGTGGATATTACCCGTTTTCCCGCAGCCAGAAATTCCGGTGTTTTTGTGGGGCTGATAAATTCAGTGGACGCGTTTATGGCAAAAGGCATAATGCAAACGTCCCATCCGGAAATATATGATGGCAGTTCTTTGTAATTTTTCATTCCCAGGTAATGGATATTGTCTGCAACCGGAAGATCCGCAGGATTGATTTTTACGACAGGCCCAATAAAAATAAATTGCCAGCCGGGTTTCAGGGCAGCCATTTCACGAGCCAGTTCTATATCGAAGCGTTCATCAATCACGCCGAAAAAACCAAGCCTTGGATGAGGAATATGATATTGATCCGGCGGCTCAGTGAGTTTTGTCCGGGCAGGGAAGAAGAAATTTTTGTCTATTGCACTTGGAAAAGCGTGGATATTATTATGCAAATGTTTTTTTGCCTCAAAAAGCCTGTGACCACCGGTAAATACCAGATCGGCTTTTGATAAAAGCAGTCTTTCAAAATGGATCAGTTCCGGGGGAGCGAATTTAAATGCCGAAAGTTCATCCATACAATCATATATCATGGCTTTGGGTTTCAGGTGTGCTGTATAGGCCATGGCCATCGGAGCATAATACCAGCTTATAAAATCGGAGATATGGTACATTTCCATCAGCTGATCCAACAGCTTTTTCACCCGTTGGGTAAATGTTCCCGGCCATTCTCCTTCTTCAAGTTCCGGCGTAACCACATGTACGCCGGTGGCCGGGTCGATCTGAATATGCAGTGTATCCGGTATGGCGGTGTTCCGGGGTTCTTCGATATAAAATACTCTGGCTGTTTCAGCAAACCGGCTAATCAGATGTTGCGGCCGCTGATAAACGAAATTCCATCTTAAATGAGAAAAACAAATCAGATCATTTGTCATGGAAATAGTTTTTTAAAACATACATTTATTCAATCCGGATTTTTTCAGTCAGGCCGATCGTCATTTGGTTAAGACGATCGCAGAAGCCCGGAAAAATGCCGAAGGATTTCATTTGTAAAATAGACCTGCTCCTCATAAGGATTTTTTCCCGATCCTCTTATTCTGCCATGTAAAACAATGGATCCGTTTTGACAGATTGCGTACAATGCAAAGGTTTCCTTAATATGTAATTCCGGTACCGGTGAGGCGTAACCTGTGCACGCTATTCCCCAATCTGCTAAAAACTGATAAGAAATTTCTAAAGCCATCTGACGTGTTACTGCATCGGAAACACAATTGGTGTTCTGCGCTTCAATCGGATTCACGCGCAGATGCCGGGTTTTCTGTCCAATATTATATACAGTCATGCCTCCGTGAAAAATATTCATCGCCTGTTCCATCTGTGAAAAGGCGGCCTGCAGATATCCTGAGGTTACACTTTCCGCCACGGCAATAGTCTCGTGACGGGCGGAAAGTATTTCCCGGACTTCGGTAAGAATCTTTTCGTCGAATATATTTTTCAGGCCCATGGATCCAGCACGACTTTTACGCAGTCTTCTTCTTTTTCCTTAAAGATTTTATAGCCACGTGCAATGTCAGAAAGAGGCAGGCGATGTGTTATAATATCATCAAGCCGCACTTTTCCCTCTTCCACATATTTCAGCAACTCATCAATATATTTATGAGCGGGCGCCTGTCCGCCCTTAATAATAAGACCTTTGTCAAAGAATTGCCCGATGGGAAAATTATCATAGGTAGTTGGATAAACGCCCAGCACGGATACTGTACCGCCCCGGCGGACCGCGCTCATACAGGTTTCCAAAACCTTTGGTGAACCTTTTTCCAGATGAATGACTGCCTTTGCCCTGTCCAGCAGACTCCGGTCGGGCTCAAACCCAACCGCATCTACGCAAAGATCTGCACCTCTTCCTTCCGTCATCGACCGGATTTCTTCAACAACTTCTTTTCCGTCGCCGGTCCATTGTAGAGTTTCACAATTCGCCGCCGTCTTTGCTTTTGCAAGCCGGTATTCCAGCGTGTCAACGATCATTACCTTTCCCGCTCCTTTTAACCAGGCGCTCTTCGCGGCCATGATACCCACCGGGCCGGAACCAAAG
>DASXKM010000177.1:0-6210 GCA_036496825.1 Puia sp.
ATCTGCAGGTTCAGATTGGAAGTCACCACCGCATCCTGCGCATTCCCGAATGAAATGGCCCGGCCGAATGATCCGTTGTAAGTGATATTTCCAAAATTGAAAAATTCCTCCTGACTCTTTACATCCTTTGCATACACCGAAGGCTGCATGATGAATTTATCCATCACTTTATTAAAATCCATTCTTTGTACAACGCCATTCAGCTGATAGGGAAAAATGCGGTACTGGATAAATACACTGTCAAGATTTGGTTTCCGGATCCAGGTAATGGTTGAATGAACATAATCGATCTCGTAAGAATTTTCCGGTATGCCGGAGATGACCAGTGTACCGGGAACCATGCTCAGTGAATCCAGCTTCTGCGCGCCGCTTTGAACCGGAATATACCGGCGGTGAAGGTTGGAAGAAATTCTGGACGGTGGCGCTGGTTTTTTGCCAGGCTGCTGGGCGCTTACCTCATTCAACAACCCACAGAAAATCAATCCTATAAGCAGCCATTTGATCAACGAAAAATGGTTTTTCTTAAAATGCCAAAACAGGTCATTTATTGTATCAGCGTTCCAGTTCAGAAAGTAATCCCCTGATATCGAGTCCGGTGCTGCCCATGAGCAGACCACCCTTCTCATCTTTTGGCCATTCTTCTATCGGCCGGTCATGATAGAGTTCAACGCCATTACCATCCGGATCATTCAGGTAAATGGCTTCCGAAACACCGTGATCTGACATGCCCGTGAGCGGATAATCTGCTTCGATCAGTCGTTTCACCATAAATGCAAGATCCTTTCGCGTTGGATAAAGAATGGCGGTATGAAAAAGACCTGCTGAGCGCTCTGGCGCCGGCGGTGCATTCTTGCTGTACCAGGTATTCAGACCGATATGATGATGATAGCCTCCGGCAGAAACAAAAACCGCATCCGTTCCATACCACTGCATGATCTGGAATCCCAAAAGATCCTGGTAAAATTTCAGCGAACGCGGAATGTCCGCCACTTTCAGATGTACATGTCCGATGCGCGTCTGGGCAGGTACGACGTATTGATTAGCCACTTGATGGAATCTTAATTTAAGAAAGGGTTTCGATCGGGAAACGGCATGAAGGTAAATACATTCTTTCCATCTATGGGGTTGCCTGAAGAAAATGACGAACCGGGGCTGCGTTAATGCGGCGAAGATGCCGGCATTCAGGACCGGCCCCGGTTGAAAGAATAACTTGCTCCGCGTTAGTGGAAACTCATATGAACCTGCTTCCGTTCTGCGGCGTGTAATTTCTTTAGAAACTTTAACTGGTTTGATATCTTTTTCAAATCCTGGAAGACCAGTTTCGACCTCGCGAAATCCTCATCTTCTCTGATCGACTGATCCAGTTTTTTCTCGAAGTAATTTAACTGGATTTCCAACGCAAGAATAGTTGCGTCAAGTTCAGGGTTTTGCATAGCTGATAAATTTGGAGTTAAAGAATAATATCAGTCTGCATAGAGTTGCACGGATGTCACACCATATCCCAAGCTTTCATTCCATCATTGTGCTGTTGTACCCGGAGTAAAAGAACTTGTCTTATCACCTTGCATAACGAAATTAATTTGCATTTATTATGATGCAAACCAATTTCTTAGCCCGTGATAACTAAATAATTACATGAAGCAGGAAAATCTAAGCATTCACCAGACGGGACTGCCCGTACATGGAGGAGCGAAGTTGCTTTACACGCTCATCCGCCAGATAATCGTCAAAATCAGTGAGGCGGTCGATGGCTCCCGATGGCGTTATCTCGATCACGCGGTTGGCAACAGTCTGCAGGAAGGTATGGTCATGCGATGTCATCACCACCACACCCTTGAAATTCGTCATACTTTCATTAAAAGCCTGGATGGATTCCAGGTCCAGATGGTTCGTCGGTTCATCCAGTAAAACTACATTTGGATCCTGTAACATCATGCGGCTAAGCATACAACGTACTTTTTCACCACCGCTCAGAACACCTACTTTCTTCATCACCTCGTCCCCGCTAAAAAGCATTTTTCCCAGGAAGCCACGAAGAAACGGTTCGTCTACATCCGTCACATGCGGAGGAACAAACTGGCGGAGCCAGTCCATCAGATTGATATTCTTATCCAGGAAGAACTGCGAGTTATCATTCGGCAGATAGGCATGAGTCACCGTGGTTCCCCACTCGTATGTGCCCTTATCCGCTTTCAGTTTACCTGTAACAATCTCGTAGAAGTCTGTGAGTGCTAATGGGTTCTTGCTGACAAGCGCCACTTTATCGCCCTTATTCAGACTGAAAGTAATATCATTAAAAAGCGGTGTACCATCATCGGCAGTCTTGGAGAGTTTTACCACATTCAGAATCTGGTTTCCCACTTCCCGCTGTTGTTTGAAAATGATGCCCGGGTAGCGGCGGTTGGATGGTTCGATCTCTTCGATGGTGAGCTTTTCCAGCGCCTTTTTACGGGAAGTAGCCTGTTTTGACTTGGAGGCATTCGCGGAGAAACGGGCGATGAATTCGAGGAGCGCCGCGCGCTTGTCTTCCGTCTTCTTATTCTTGTCGGACATCTGGCGGGCCATCAGCTGGGATGACTCGTACCAGAAAGTATAGTTACCGGTATAGGCCTTGATCTTGGCGCGGTCCACATCGGCTACATGGGTGCAGACGGCATCGAGAAAGTGACGGTCATGCGAGACCACGATCACGATATTCTCATAATCGGCGAGGAAATTCTCCAGCCAGTTGATGGTCTCCACGTCCAGGTCATTCGTCGGTTCATCCAACAGCAGGATATCCGGATTCCCGAAAATCGCCTGTGCCAGGAGTACGCGTACTTTCATAGCGCCCGAAAGTTCCTTTACCAGCTGTTGGTGCATGGATTCCTTTACGCCCAGGTCGCTGAGCAGTGAAGCCGCATCGCTTTCTGCGGTATAGCCACCCATTTCGCCGAACTCGGCCTCCAGTTCACCTGCCAGGATCCCGTCTTCTTCGGTGAAATCCTCTTTCAGGTAAAGCGCATCCTTGCTCTGCATCACGTCCCACATCTTCCGGTAGCCCATGAGCACGGTATTTAAAACCGTGATATTATCGAACTCAAAATGGTTTTGTTTCAGAACGGCCAGGCGCAGACCGGGAGAAATCTCGATATTCCCCTTGGTGGGCTCGATTTCCCCGGAAAGTATCTTCAGAAAGGTGGACTTCCCCGCTCCGTTGGCACCGATCACCCCATAGCAATTTCCCTTCGTGAAAGAGATATTGACCTCATCAAAAAGGACACGTTTACCAAACAAAAGAGTGACATTATTCGCGCGGATCATTAAGACTGTATTTTGAAGCGCAAAGGTACCACATTTACAGATTATTAGTGTGGCGATTGTGGAAGAGTAGGAATGTAAGAAAGTGGAAGTTGAATGATGAATGACAGTGTGGAAATGTGGATTCCGGGGCGGGATAATTGCATTAGACGGTCAACGGTCAACGGTCAACGAAATGAATTATTCCGAACAAATAGTATGGCTCTTTATATTGTCAATTCCGGTAGCATGTATCGCATGGACCATTACTCACGAAGAAGTCTTCCGTGAGCCCCGCGAATGGTGTGAGGGTCGTTGCGCCCGTGCCAATACATTTCTTGAACGCAAGTTTTTTTATCTCTTTACCTGTGAATACTGTTTCAGTCATTATGTGGCAGCGGCCTTTATTCTCCTTACCCATTTTCATCTGCTGATGACGGGCTGGCGCGGTCTGCTCATCGCCGGTTTTTCGCTGGTCTGGGTGGCAAATATCTATATGAGTATCTTCGGGCTCTTACGCACCGGTCTGAAAAAGGAAAAAATTGAAACAAAGAAACTCGAAGAAGAAAGTGAATGACTGCGAACGAAAATCCCTCAACCGTCAACCGTCAACCGTCAACCAAATCTTCCTGTTCATATTAATCCTGCTAATCCAATCCTGCTCCCAATCCTACGACACCCCCAGCGGCGATCTCAATGGTGTTTATTCCGGCAGCTATACACAGACGGGTGCCGTTATAGATAACGCCTTTGTAAAACTTGTTTTTGTTGGAAGCAATTTCAGTGGTGATGCGAATGATTCATTTCGTTCTGTTTGCAATGGTAGCTACGAGATCATCGGCGATTCGATCAAATTCAAAAACTATTGTATAACACCGGGTTCACAATTGCTGCTGGCAGGCAATTACAAATTCAGATCCGTTGGTGACAGTATTTATTTCAGTCGCCATTCTCCGGCTGACACGCTGCAGTACACTGAATTATTTAGCCTGCAATCGCAGTGAGGCAACGGTTTCTTTTAGTTTGATGTCATAGTAAAAAGAATTCTCATGAAAAGGCTATTTATAATAGCAATGGTTTTCAGCTCACTGGCGTCCTGTAGAAAGAACGGTTCAGGCTTTATGCATTGTGGTCCGGGAATGGGACCAAAGATCCAGGGAACCTATACCGGAACCTTTGTGCGCTGGCTGGAAAAAAGCGGTCCTGCAGCGAATGTGACAATTACTTTTTCAGATGATAAATTCAATGGAAGCAGCGACAGTCTGAACTATCCTTCCATCTGCAGCGGCACATTTACCACGTCCGATATGCCCGATTCGGTACATTTTATAAACCAGTGTGATTTTCCTGCCAACATCGACCAGTCGCTGATCTTAACCGGCGCATATAAGCTGATTCAGACGGGTGACAGTCTGTATATCCGACGTATTATCGGTGATTTTGCCTATGAAGAAGACGTTTACAGTCTCCGGAAGCAATAGCTTTTTCTTCCTCCAATTGCCTTATTTTTGCGCGAAATCGGACCGGTAGCTCAGTTGGATAGAGCAGCTGCCTTCTAAGCAGCAGGTCATTGGTTCGAATCCAATCCGGTTCACGAATATTAAAATCAGAGGCCGCCAACGAAGTTGGACGGCTTTTTCATTTGCAAGCGAGGCAAATTTATTTGCCGGAGCGAACAAATGAAAAAGAGTACCGGCGAAGCCGGGACGGCTTACTTAAAATATTTGGGTAAGCACCTCGCGGGAGACCCACTTATCAGTGATCCCTTATTCTTTTAGCAGAGGGATGAGAATTATTTATTTTCAGAAGCCGGAGTCAACAAATTAAATAATCGCTTTCATCGCAAGTCGCATTAACGGTTAAATAACAATTCGATAAAAATACCGGCATCTTATTTCGAAATGGATTGTTTATATTTATCAGACAAGGTTCTATTAAAATTACGTCTCACGGATTTATTACTAATCTCATTCGCCCTTTAAAAACAGCTGGATACAGCCAGATTCCTCCTGTAAAAACATCTTAGTACACTTCTCATTCACGGACATCCCTTCGAAAACTTTTCCGCATTTTTAATTTACGGTGACCTGATCGAGTATTACCAGCCACTGACAGGATCTAAGAAGTAAACGCCGAAGCATACGACGATCAGATAGAAAGATTTCGACGAAAATTCGAATAAGCTTTTTTACTCTCCTATTAGTTTCAAATCATCATTAAAAACCTTAAATCATGAAAAAAATCTACGCGTCTTCGCTGTTCATTTTAATTCTCACGATCATTTTTAACGACAGTTCCGCACAGCCCGGACAGAATTTGACTCCTCAAAGCAACAACCGTTTTGATATCGGCGCAGCTGCCAACAGATGGAGAACACTTTATGTAAATAATATTGATGCATTAGGCAATGTAAATATTGGAGGTACATTGGGCGTCACTGGTACCACATCATTTACTAATCTTTCGACGCAGAGTTTTCAGGTAACCGGTGGCATGGTCGCAGCCGGTAGTGTACTGACTTCTGATGAAAGTGGTCATGCAATCTGGCAACAACCTGTTTCCGGGTTTTGGAGCCTCACCGGAAACGCCGGTACGGTAGATGGAACTAACTTCATAGGAACTACTGACAATGTCCCTTTGACAATAAAGGTTAACGGGCGAGTATCCGGCCGCATTGATCAAGTTTCAGGGTCCACTCTGTTGGGCTACAATATAGGGGGAACGGGACCTAATCAACTTAATACAGCTATTGGTTCTTATGCCCTTAATAGTAGTACCTCAGGCCTTAATGTAGCAATCGGATATGCGACCCTATTTGGCTCTACCACGGGAAGTTTAAATACTGCGGTTGGCACTTTTGCTTTAGGACAAAACTCTACTGGATACCAACTTACAGGTGTGGGATATGAAGCAAATACAGCTTCCGATGGA
>DASXKM010000178.1:0-6653 GCA_036496825.1 Puia sp.
CCTGCAAAAGCAATGAGATTATTATTTAAAGGGTGGTTCAATTGCAATCCAACTGGTGCAGATAAAAATGTTCCGCCTCCTCCGTTGTAAAAAACAGCGCCGGTAGAAATGGCTGCGTATTTTGTAAAATACCATTTCTGATTAAACTGATTACTGTCTTTGTACGATTGATTAGCGGGGAAAAAAAGAGGTTGTGAAAAATTCAAGCTGCCGACAGGCAAAGATGTTTGGGCCTTTGGCGATAAAAAAGAAAACAAGGCAAGTATTGCTAATATTATACGCATCCCACAATTTCTACTCAAATTTACTGGTTCTGACTCTATATATAGTCAGATCGGCTTAAATTAACATCCGTATATCGATATGGCCATTTCGACTAAACGTTCACGAATCGGACCGATTCGGTTAAGCATAAAAAAAATAATGAAAAAGCTCCGACTGCTACCCGTCTGCCTGATGTGCTTATTAAAAGTTCAGGCCCAGGATTCAGTGTCCATTACACAGATCGAAACAGCGGAAAAAATGGCGGGCCTGCATTTTACACAGGTGAAGAGAGATTCGATGGCCAGTGTTTTGACGGACCGATTGAAGACTTACAATTATCTGCACGCGCGGAACTTCACGAATGACATGCCTTTGCCAATCTGGTTTAATCCTGTTTTGCCCGGTATGTCGGTTCCTTATAAACAATTACCCGTTCGGTTTAATATTCCCGAACAGGTGCAACTGCCTGCTGACAAAAATCTGCTTGCATTTTATAGTATACCTCAACTGGCTTCTCTGATCAGACACAAGAAAATCAGTTCCGAGCAGCTCACAAGATTTTATATTGACAGGTTAAAAAAATATGGTCCGGGTTTGCATTGCGTAATAGAATTGACAGAAGACCTTGCGATTCGTCAGGCGAAAAAAGCAGATGCTGAAATCGCTGCCGGGAAATACAGGGGCCCACTGCATGGAATTCCCTATGGAATCAAAGATCTTTTTGCAGTCGAAGGAACACATACCACATGGGGAACACCACCATATAAAAACCAGGTGATTCATCAAACGGCTTTTGTGGCCAAACAACTGCAGGATGCGGGCGCTATACTGGTGGCCAAATTATCACTTGGCGAACTGGCGGAGGATGATGTCTGGTTCGGAGGTCTTACCCGTAATCCCTGGGATACGGCAAAGGGATCAGGTGGTTCTTCGGCGGGTTCTTCATCAGCGACTGCTGCAGGACTTGTAGCCTTCTCCATTGGAACGGAAACTTATGGGTCCATCGTGGATCCGGCGATGCGATGTGGTGTTACAGGTCTCAGGCCCACATATGGTAGCATTGCGAGAACCGGCGGCATGACACTGGCCTGGAGTTCGGACAAAATCGGTCCCATCTGCAGATCTGCCGAAGATGCTGCTATTGTATTTTATTTTATCCATGGCGCTGATCAGGAAGATGCGTCTTCCATTTCACGCGCTTTTAATTACAGCGGTTCAGCAGACATAAAAAAATTGAAAGTTGCCTATATCAGTAATTATATCGACACACTGGCTGCCGGCAGTCCGGAAAAACAAACATTGGCTGTGTTAAAGGAAATGGGTATCAAATTGATTCCTTTAAATTTCCCCGACAGTTTGCACGGTGACGAAATGCTGTCCCTGATTATTTGTGCAGAATCGGCTGCAGCTTTCGATCTGCTGACCCGTTCTTCAGCTGACGATGAAATGGTTCAGCAGAATAAGGACCGATGGCCCAACACATTCAGGGCAGCCCGATTTATACCCGCAGTTGAATATCTCAATGCCTGCAGACTGCGCTACCAGATCATGAAAAAAATGGATCCGCTGATCGATGAATACGACATCATTGTAACACCCCCCGAGACCGGCGATCAATTGGCTATCACAAACCTGACCGGCAATCCGTCGGTAACCCTTCCGAATGGGTTTTTACCAAATGGGATGCCATCGGGCATCACGTTTATAGGAAAACATTTTGGCGAGGCCGATTTGCTTGCGTTTGCAAAGGCATACCAGGAACGCACAGGTTTCCAATCTAAACATCCGCCAGGCTTTGTGAAATGAATAAAGAACAGATGGTTATGAAAAAACGATTGACCGGATTTTTAATTTTCTTAAGCAATATCATATTTTTTTGCATGTCTGCATCTGCTCAAACGAAACTGGATAGTCTGCTACCCGTCCGCGGTTTTTGTATTGATGCGCCAAGGCCTTCCGGTTTGGATTCCTTTGTAAGGTTTATTGATCAGGAACTGGCTCCGCGCAAGGTAAATATGCTGATCGTGCAGATTGAATTTCACTACCAGTTCAAATCCATCCCTGAATTAACTGATAGTTTTGCTCTTTCAAAATCAGACATAAAAAAAATTGTTTCCGTTTGTAAGAAACATAATATCCGGGTTATTCCACAAATCGACCTCCTTGGTCATCAGTCCTGGGCGAACCATACCGGGAAATTGTTACGCGTTTATCCACAGTTTAATGAAACGCCGGATATCAAAATGCCTGTAAAATATTTGTGGCCGAATGCAGATAACCTGTATTGCCTGAGCTATTGTCCTCTGCATCCGGATTTGCATCCTGTATTGTTTTCGGTGATTGATGAGCTATGTGATGTTTTTGAATCTGATGCTTTTCATGCCGGGATGGATGAAGTATTTTTTATCGGTGACGACAAATGCCCCCGCTGCGGCGGCCGTGATAAGGCAGAATTGTTTGCAGGCGAAGTGAGGACGATTCACGATCACCTTCTTCAGAAAGGAAGGGAAATGTGGATTTGGGGTGACCGCCTGCTGGATGGAAAATCAACCGGGTTGGGTGAATGGGAAGCCAGTTTCAATAATACATACCAGGCTATTGACATGATTCCGAAAGATGTAGTAATCTGCGACTGGCATTATGAACGTGCAGACAAGACTGCAGTATATTTTTCAATGAAAGGATTCAGGGTAGTGACCTGTCCCTGGAGACAACCTTCTCTGGCTGTCACACAGATCAACGATATACTGGCTTTCAGGCGCGAGTCAACGCCTGAAATGAGTGCGCGGTTTCTTGGTATTATGGAAACAACCTGGATGCACAATAGTTTTTTTCTAAACGGATTTTACAGCAACCAGCCTCCTGCTGATCCCAATGAAAATACAGCCTGGAATTGTTTCAGGCTGATGTATGAAGCAATTGATAAATTATCAGTGACGAATTAATGCTCAAGCTCGAATGCCTGATGAACTGTCCTATTTTCCCGGATACCAGTTTCTTAGTCTGACATCGATATTCTTGTCACCGGCTTCCACTAGTTTTTTAAATTCCTTTACATCACTGAGTCCGTCCTTACCACGATAGTGATATGGGTAAACAATTCTGGGTTTAAAAGCCAGTACAGCATCTGCCGCTTCTTTAACGTCCATCGTATATGGCAGGTTCATGCAAATGAACGCAACATCAATATTTTCCAGTGATCGCATTTCCGGAATTCCCTGAGTATCGCCGGAGATATAAATCAACTTACCACCAATACCCAGTACATAGCCGTTACCCCTTCCCTTTGTATGCATCGCTGTTGGACTCTCCGGCAGATTATACATCGGAATGGCCCGGATCATAATAAAAGATTGTGTAGTCTGATCACCATTCTTCATCACAAGCAGACGGACCTTATCTGCAGCGGGTAATTTATCAGCGACAACCTGTGGCACCACCAGCAACGTGCCTGTTTTCTGAACTGCCTCTATGGTTTTTATATCAAAATGGTCACCATGGATATCGGTGATCAAAATAATGTCGGGTTGTTTCTGGCCCTTGTAATTATCAGCGCCGGAAGGATCTACATACACAGTCAGGCCATGCACTGTAAGAATCAGGCTTGCGTGCTGAACGGGTTGAATGTTCAGTGGGCCTAGCTTTGTATATATAATGTCCGGTGCGCTCAGCTGGGCACTTGCGGAAAATATAAAGGAAGAAAACATCAGGAGGAGCAGAAATGATTTCATGAATGATAAATTAGACTGTAAATATAATACAAACAGTTGCCCTTTCGGGGGCAACTGTTCACGAAACATATCAGCTTATCAGGCTTTTGTCAGATCCTGCAGGATTTCCATTTCAGCATCATCACTTAGTCTTAAAATCCTGATGTCTGACTTGTTTTCCAGGTGTATGATATATGCCATACCATCGGTGGTATGTACTTCCTCAATCAGCGTAATAGTCATATCATAGTATTTGGATTTCACATAAGCCCTGAGGTCGCCGGGCAACTTATCTTCAGCATAAAGTATCAGTGAAAACATCCACTGTCCTTTTTTGTTATAAAAAGCCCTGTTACCAAATCCGTTTTGTTTGAAGTAAGAGATAAAGCCATTCTGATCTGAGAACCATGTGGCGTTGTTCACTTTTTGGAAACGTGTCTGGAAATCTTTGATTGCTTTTGAATTGGAATTCTTTTCTTCCGGCACATTGTTCAGACGGGTAACTGTTTTCGCAAGGTCAGCAACGTGGCGAATAGATGTGTGGAAGTTTTTAGATTCATAAAATGCAACAGGACCGGCAGAATTTTGTGCCTTTGCCTGTTGGCCGGATGCCAGGATGGAAATGAATCCAACGGCGAGCACGGATAGTGTCTTTTTC
Source organism: Puia sp. (assembly GCA_036496825.1). Lineage (GTDB taxonomy): Bacteria > Bacteroidota > Bacteroidia > Chitinophagales > Chitinophagaceae > Puia. Next base: position 4,633 of record DASXKM010000178.1, read on the forward strand.
ATTTTGTAAGGTTTGTTTTTTTAGACCGCAAAGGTAAAAGCTGATCAGGGAGAGAGATTTGACTAAAGAGTCCAATGAATTGACTGTGGGATTCAGGTAACAGGATTAATGCATCCATCCATATCCTTTCAGAAAATTGATTAGCCGGGGGTCATTTACTGACATCGCCGGAATCCAGTCGTCAGCTACTTTTTCGCGATCCCAGTAGCGCCTATGGTTATTGCCCGGCTTTGCAAAGGCGTAGCGATATAAAACAGCGCGTACAAAACGGGGCGGTTTGTCCGGAAAGGGGTTGCCTGCAAAGAGACTTATTGCGCCCGGGTCGTTGTGAAGAAGTTTTGAAACCAGGTTTAACGTCCAGGGATATTCATCTGCGGTCGACATGGAAGCGAACCAGATTTGCCAGTCGAGACGCAACTGATAAGGAGCGACCTGCGGCGGTTGCTTATCCAGGTCAACGGGCAGGCCCTTGTAAGGATAAGCCTTCCAGTTTGCCTTTTCATCTGGTACCTCATCATTCGTTCCTTCAAAAATTACATTCATTCGCTCGCGTCCAACCGATCCGAAGGCACCATAGGTATTTACAAGGTCCAGCGGATCGAATGAAGTATTCATAATCTGGCGGGGAGATAAAATATTGAACAATGGCTGTATGCTAAGCAGTGCTACGACCATTGTGATGACCCTGGAAGTAATGAGCATAGGTCTTGATGGTTCTGAATTTGCAATGCCGTCTTTAGCCCTGCGTACCAGCGGCCGGGGAAGAATTCTGAACCAGAAGCCATCATCAAAGCAAGCCAGTGCAGGTACGATGGTAAGCCAATTGAGGAAAGACAGATTGCCACTGGCGATGAGAATTATTTGTAACAATAAAATCACCGATCCCGCGACATGACGGGCAATCCGTGGCCAGAATATGAACCAGGGTGCAATGAGTTCGGCCAAAAAATTATACCATACGCCGGCTTTCAATATCGTACGCGGCAGGAAATGGAACCATCGGCTCAACGGGCCTGGCAGTGGCTGGGTTTCAAAATGATAATAGAGAGCGGTTCCGTTCCGCCATACTTCGTCACCCCGAATTTTTATAAGTCCGGCGCCCAGCATGATCCGGAAAATCAGCCATCGGAACAATCCGATAATGATCATTGGCGGCGGTCGTTTTGGAAACGGACGCAGGTCGAGCAATGGACAAAGAAAGATTGCCAGAAAGCCGGTTTCGAGAAGCTGTATTTCCCATCCGTATCCATACCAATCCTGTCCGACGTGCACGAACGACATATAAAGAAACCAGAGAATGGCAAGCAATATCGCATTGGCGAAGCCAGCCACCACCGTACAGGAAAGGGCAAATCCGATCCAGGCCGCGACAAGGAGAAATACATCAGAATGACCGAACCAGAAAAGCGAAGGAAGACGCAGGAAACCACTACTCCTTGAGCCGAGTGAATCTGCGACCCGATCCAGGAAGGTCCCGACTGGCAACAACCCATTTTCACCAATCAGCGGAATGATCTGATTGATGGCTACCGCGAAACCTACTGCATAAATCAATCCCAGTAACCGAAGAATAAGAAAACGGGTAAGCCAGTAAGTGGGTGAGCTGCCCGAAGCCGGGTTAACCATTTGGGATAAGTTATCCATCTGCTTTTCATTCAGGAATTCTTCCCAAAGCTACCGCTTATCATAATTGGCTTTTACTTCGCGTTATAATTATTGAACTTAATCTAGATCTTTTGCTGAGTTTTGTGTGGTGTAATTTCTTCCCGCAAACTCATCCATCCTGAATCACATGGAGAATAAATTATTAATTAATAATAAAATGATTTATCCATGTTCCGCAATTACCTGCTAATCGCCATTCGAAATTTCAAACGCCAGAAACTTTTTTCGCTGTTAAATATCTTCGGGCTTTCTCTGGGACTCGCCAGTGCCATTCTCATTTTTTTATACGTAAGCGATGAGCTGCGGTATGATACCATGCAGCCTTTTTATAAAGATACCTATCGCATCGGATGTAC
>DASXKM010000179.1:0-4314 GCA_036496825.1 Puia sp.
ATAAATGTCATCAGCATTCCGCTCAGCGTACTGACTGTATTCGTGATCACCACGGTGCCCTTGTTCATACCTTCCTGCCGTGTCTTTGACACCCACGCATCCACCTTCCATTTGGAAACATTGAAAGTTTTGGAAATCCAACTTTCTGTATCATTGAACAGGGAAAGAAATTTTTGTTTAAATAGTGGGAATGAATCACTGAACAGCGAAATCTGGGTTACAAAGAAATAGAATATCGCAGCAATCAATGACATGGTTACCACCAGCGATAAAATAATGGCTAAAACACGGGGAATTTTAATGCGGCAGAGAAAAAGAATCACCGGGTTGAGCAGGATGGCGATCATGATCGCAAATACAAGTGGAATAATAATATCCTGACCGATATATAAAATGAAAAAGAAAATGGCTATACCCATGAAAATCTGCGCAATTTTCAAATATAGGGGCAGCCTGAACGAAGCATTATCCATGAAGGGCTGTTTGAAGAACTAAAATAATCTATCTTGATGAGCAAAACCGATACCATGTTGCGGCGAATGCTTTGCATGTTTACTTTTCTTGCCTGTTTAGCGACCCTTCGGGCACAAAACGATTATAACGAGCCCTACCGGCCACAACTTCATTTTTCCCCCCGTACAAGCTGGATGAATGATCCAAACGGACTGGTTTATTTTGATAAAGTCTATCATTTATTCTACCAGTATTTCCCCGACAGCACCGTCTGGGGACCGATGCATTGGGGTCATGCTACAAGTAAAGATCTTTTACACTGGAAACAGGAAGCAATCGCACTCTATCCCGACAGTCTGGGGTATATTTTTTCGGGCAGTGTGGTAATCGACAGTACCAATTCAGGCGGGTTTGGCGTAAAATCCAAAATACCCATGGTGGCAGTATTCACCCAGCATGATCCGGCAGGAGAAAAAGCAGGTACGAATTTATTTCAAAATCAAAGCATCGCTTACAGTCTGGACAAGGGAAGTCATTGGCAGAAATATAAAGGCAATCCGGTTTTAAAAACGCCCGGATTGAAAGATTTCAGGGATCCCAAAGTGAGATGGTATGTCAAAGGGAAAAAATGGATCATGGTTTTAGCGGCCGGTGACCGCGTGATGTTTTACTCTTCAAAAAATTTGAAGGAATGGAAAAAAGAATCTGATTTTGGAGCCGGTATGGGTGCTCATGGCGGAGTTTGGGAGTGCCCCGATCTGATTCCGTTTATCGTGAAAGGAAAAAAAATCTGGCTTCTGATTGTCAGCATCAACCCGGGTGCACCGCAGGGAGGTTCGGGAACCCAGTATTTTACAGGCGACTTTGACGGCCATCAGTTTATATCAAACGATACACTTACCCGATGGCTGGACTATGGAGCGGACGATTATGCCGGCGTAAGTTTTAGCAATACCGGTAATGAAAAAATATTCATCGGCTGGATGAGTAACTGGCAATACGCCACAAAAGTTCCAACCGGGAAATGGAGAAGTGCGATGACAATACCGCGCATATTAGATTTGAAAAAAATCGGGCAGCATTATTTTACTTCGATGACTCCTGTGTCTCTGAAGCCACTGGGTACTTCGACAAAAGTTGCCTCTGGCAAAATTAAATTGCAGGTGCCTTACCAAATCGATATCAGCATTTCGGATCTGCATAGTTTCACGATTGTATACAGCAATTCGCTGGGTCAGGAATTACGTATCGGTTTCGACGAGCAAAAAAATGCATTTTTTGCAGACAGGACCAGGGCCGGGAAGTCTGATTTTGATCCGCAGTTTGCGGCTATCCATTATGCACCACGTATTGCGAAATCCAAAGAATCCAGCCTGACGGTGATTCTCGACAACTCATCACTGGAATTATTTGCAGATGATGGATTGACAAGCATGACCGAAATATTTTTCCCGGAACAACCATTCAATGAATGGCATACAGAATCAAATGCAGGATTATTTGATCCGGTCCGGCTTACACAGCTCAAATCGATATGGACTGCACCATAGAAAAACACTTTCACTCTTAACGCATCCCTCTTAACTCATACGTCTTAACTCATACCTCTTAACGCATCCCGCTTCACTCATCCCGCTTCACTCATCCCGCTTAACGCATCCCGCATAGTATGCTCAGTTTACTTCCAGAGCATCTTTATTTGGCAAAACCGGAAATGCATGATGCGGCTCTGTCTGGTACCAGAAAACCGTCGATGCGATATCATCTTCCAGCGGAAGATATCTTCCTTCGGAACGCCACCCAAGTGCCTGTATCGTGACCCGCAGATTTTTTTCAAAGCGAATAGGGTCTGTGATATGCCAGCGGTACAAACCAAATCGCTGGGAAACATTATAGTGACCATCACCACGAATGACCTGTGCCAGTCCTGAATAAGGGCTGTTGAATTCGGTATAATTGGACTCTTCCACACCGGCTGCATTTTTCCTGCGCGTATCAAAATCATAGGACCCGCAGAAATAATCTTCGGTCCCTGTACCGCAAATCGTCGGATAGTCTCCATCGTCATCCATATAAAATTTGATCTCTCCCTCACCCCACCAGCCATTATTATGAACACCCCATGCGAGATAAGTGCCCACATATTGTCCGCGTCCCTGAACACCGTCCAGTAATACAACCACCGATTTTGCAGGAAGGGGATTCACACGCCTGAACTGCGCGTGAAAATAAGCTGCATCCGACGGCACCTCAGTGAGAATATAATCCACCTGGTAATATAGCATCATCGGTTCGCTGTCAATATTCTCCATGGTGATCCGGCATTTTTTCCTGAAGGGCATCGGCCAGTAACAATTAAACGCAGAGCCCGGATTAACACAAACTGCCAGTGAACGCAGCGGTGCATATTGATTCCATCCCATTCCGAAAAAATCTCCCACCGGTGCTTCCACCGAAGGCGTCGTTTCATCGTCCCAGTAAAATCGTATAATGGAATTCCGCCAGACACCGGTTGGCGTCATCCAGATATGCTGTATAGACCCCGGGCCGCTGATCTCCGCAATCGTAAATGTTGTATGGGCTTTAATTTGTACCGAAGGACTTAACTTCCATCCCTTCCCCAAATCCCGCGCAGCATTTTCTCCAGTCCCTTTCTCCGCCATACCGCCCTTCCCCTTTTCTCCGTTCATATTTTCCGGACTGATGGAGCGACTCTTCGCATCCGACATCCGGAATATATTCGACAGATTTGCATCCATTCCATTATACTTATCCTGTGAGGATACATTTAAAGAAATGATCAGACAGAATAGCAGACAGGTCAGGCATTTATTTTTCATGTTTACTGTTTTATATTGAGAAATGAATATAAGTCAATCGTTTAAATAGTTAACAAACTGAATACAGAATAGATTCTTTCCCCGCTGATTTCGTAGCTACCTTTGAACCCTGATCAGTCGTTTGGCTATGTATAAAGTATCGTTTAACAATCAGCAGAATTCCTTTCACCAGGATATGAAATCTTCGGTGGATAATTATTTTTCAAGCCGGCAGGTAAAGAAAACCGGGAACTGGAAATTGTTTATCAAAGCCATGACGCTCGTTCCTGCGGCAATCGGTTTGTATGTGATTCTTTTGTCGGTTCATTTTACACTGGTTCCGGGAATCCTGACGGCGGGATTGTTTGGTTTTGTTTTGGCCAGTATTGGTTTTAACATCATGCATGATGCCTGTCACGGTTCCTATTCCGAAAGACCATGGGTAAATAATATCATGGGGTTAAGCCTCAATCTGCTCGGGGGCAATGCCTTCATATGGAAGTTCAAACATAATATTATTCATCATACCTATACAAATATTGATGGTATCGACGACGATATTGCAAAAAGTCCCGTCATGCGTCAGTGTGAATCACAGAAATGGGTGAAGGCACATCGCTTTCAGCATCTTTATGTGCCGGTTCTGTATGCTATTTCTTCTTTTACATGGGTATCCATGATGGATTTCATGAAGTATTTCAAAAAAAAGATCCACAATACGAAACTGCAAAAAATGAATTTGAATGAACATATCATTTTTTGGCTGAGTAAAATTTTGTATGTCGTTTTTTATATAATGATACCCGTGCATTATGCTGGATGGTCCGCCTGGGCGATCGGATTCTGCAGTATGCATGTAACGATGGGTCTGACATTGGCGCTGGTGTTCCAGCTCGCACATGTTGTTGAAGACACGGAATTTGTTTTTGCACCGGGCATTGAACCGCAAAAAATCGAAGACGAATGGGCTATTCATCAGGTGAAGACGACGGCCAATTTTGCTCCCCAAAATAAATTAGTCAGCTGGTTTGTGGGAGGGCTG
>DASXKM010000180.1:0-4996 GCA_036496825.1 Puia sp.
CTAAACGCAAAATTGATTCAGTCAAATGACGGGTTTTCATTAAATAACCTCTACGAACTGCGATACTTTACCGATTTAGTGAATACCCATTCTGATTCAGCAATCATTGGCGACGAAGATTGGCAGAGCGGAATTTCAAATCTTTCTTCATTATTCCAGTATAGTTCTAAAAGAGATCTGGCATTGTCCGTTATCAGGCAATTTGAGTCGATCAATCCATTAAGAAAATACAAGAGTGATTGGAAGGTATTTCTGAGCGAGTCAAAGATCGAAGACTTCGTAGAGGTAGATTCGGAAATCATCTACGTATCCACTATTCATAAGGCGAAGGGCAAGGAGTTTAATAATGTATTTTTATTGCTTAAAAATTTTGACGCTGTACCGGATGACAATAAACGACAGTTATATGTCGCCATCACCCGTGCCAAGACCAACTTGTCTATTCATTACAATAGTGAATTCCTTCGCACCATCGATACAAAAGGGTTGTCGTATAAAATCGACAGCCAAAAATATAACGAACCAAAACAAATAGGACTTTATTTAACTCACCGAGACGTGCAACTGGGATATTTTGAATTTGTTCAGCAGCGGATTGAGAATTTACAAAGCGGCAGTAATCTTACGGTCATTGAAGATGGACTAGCCAATGCACGCGGTGAACTGATCATTAAATATTCAAAAGCCTTTAAAGATTCTCTGATCGAAAGGCAAAATAAAGGATATCGACTGGCTGCCGCCAAAGTAAATTTTATTGTCTATTGGAAAGATGAGGACAAAGGAAAAGAAGTGAAAATAATACTTCCGAAAATGCTTCTCTCTTTTAAACCACTTGGGTGAAGACTTTTTAAAACTTCTTAATGCACGTGGGTTGAATTGAAGGGTTTATATCTACTAAATCATCTGTGAAAATAAATTAAATCTTCTGTGACCAGAGATATGAGTTAGTATTTTGATAGGTTAAACGTCAGGACCAGTGTTGAAAAATATATTCAATACCCGGCCGCATCGCTGAATATCAGCTAACTTTTATGTCAGCGGAAACGGTATAGAATACAGAATCGATGAAAAATAGCGTATCGGTATTTTGTAAAACATTTTCATCATGCATGTCTTCTAATATTAATCCTATTTCATCATTTATGTAGTCCTGTCGTTGAGTGTTTCTGAAGCCGTTATATTCAAGAAATTCTTTAATATCAGCGACGTCAGTCGGTGAATTCGAAATAATATAAGGTTGCTGAAGCACAGCTATTAATTTGTCGTTGACGATCGAAATGCCGAGAAGCTGATACGATGTGGAAGGGAAAAAAATATTATGAAGCACCACACTGTTAAAAAATTCGAGCCAGGTGGCATAATAAACAGCATCATTAATTTAATGACATTGCGTCTGTCTATAGACAGATATACAGACGCTTCCCCGCCCCTTGCAATAAATTGATCTTCTCCCGGAAGGATGTTGATAAACAGATGATGACTCTTACAATATTGAATCAGGAAGTCTGCCTGCTCTTTTTTGACGAGGAGCTGACTTTCGAACTTTTTCTTAACCGTTCTACTTGTTGGATAGCCTGAGCATAGGAGATTTCGGATTGTTGTGAGAGAATCCTGCTGCCCCTCAAGGATAGTTCCGTGAACGATATGTGAAATTTTTTCCTTTTTGCCATCTTCTAGCATTGAGATGTAAAACTAAGCATTTTAGTTATTAGTTCATAGTAGCTGCCTCCAGCCGTATATTAGCTGGATTTCACCAGCCTCCATTGACAATCCCTTGTCTTCGCCCTAAAAAGATGTTTTCTTTTGAAATTCGAAAAACGAAATACTATTGCAAAATTGAAAAGTTGAATTTCCGGATTAATAATCATTCTCCAAAATGCCCGATTGCAAAACTTCGTTTCCATAAGAAGTGAGGTAGGCAATTTGTGCCAAAGTGCCGTTCATTCGTTCTTTTTTAAAATGAAAGTAACTCAATATAATATCTTTAGGCAAGACTTATCTTCACATAAAAACCCTTTCCGATCAGTCGATTTATAAGAATGTCCGGCATTATACCCGATCGGGTATAATTCAACGATTATTTGCGGGACTCATAAAAATAAATGCTTTTTTTAGCGTCACCCCCGCCAGTCTATCCAGGCCATGGCGGCCATCATTTCTTTCGACGGACTAGAAATCTTTTATTTTCCTGTCCGGAAATCAAAAAGCTATTTGTCTTATATAAAAAGATGATGAATCTGCTTCTATCTTCCTTAATGCTTTTGTGTTTTGCCATTATTGCAAATGGGCAAAGCATTTCTAAACAAGATGCTGAAAAAATAGTCAACACCTATTATTCCGGCTTTGTGAAAAAAGACTGGAATATCACTGCCAGCCAGCTGGCAGATGGGTTTACCTTTTCAAGCCCTGCAGGTGATGACTACATGCCTGTTCCGGTTTATCAGGAGCGCTGTTTCCAAAACAGTAAGCTTATCCGGAAATTCAATTTAGTTAAATTAATGGTCGACGGGAATAATGCATTAATCATTTATGAAATAACAACTATGAATAACAAAATGATCCGCAATGTTGAATACTGGACTTTCTGTAAGGATAAAGTTAAGTCCATTGAATGTTTTTTTGGCGGCACAACGGGCGCAGGTTATCCATTGAATGTTCAGGACAAGTAACGTTTTTTGCTGAACATTCATGGAGGAGAAACTATTCGCTTCTCAAACTGTTTACAGGATTGGCCAGTGCGGCCCGGATCGATTTATAGCCAACCGTTAGCCAGGCAATCAGCAATGACGCTGAAAACGCCAGTAGAAATATGCCGGGGCCAATGGTAATCCGATAGGAAAAGTCTTCCAGCCACCGGTGCATAAAATAATATCCGAGCGGTGCCGCGATCACAAAGGAGATCAGGATCAGCAGGGTGAATTCCCGCGAAAAAAGATAAACGATATTACCCACGGAGGCGCCCAGTGTTTTACGGATGCCCACTTCTTTCTTTCGCTGTATCGACATAAAGGATACAAGGCCATATAATCCAAGACAGGAAATGAAAATCGCAATCCCCGCGAATATTTTGTAGAGCTGTGACAGACGGCTGTCATTTTTGTAAAACTCGGCGATTTTTTTATCCAGAAACTGAAACTCATATAATCCGGCGGGAAATGTACGGTTCCATAATTTCTCAACAGACGTTAACGTCTGCGGAACGGTGGACATCTGGAGCTTGATATTGAATTTCACGTACATGTTTTTCCAGCTGGCCATGATCACAGGAGGAATATCCCTTTTGAGCGAACGTGTGTTGAAGTCCTTCACCACACCCACAATGGGAGCATGTTTAGCGGGGTCGTCCCACAATTGAAGATATTTCCCAATCGCATCTTTTGGATCATGCACACCCAGCTTGCCCAGCAATGCTTCATTCACCACATATCCGGTAATCGTATCACTGGCCTTATAGGGACTTCCCGCAACAAACTGTAACTGGTAAAGTTTAAAGTATTCGGGATCGGCCCATTTTAACTGGGCGTTAAAATCTGTCTGGGTGGAAGAATTATTGTATTTGAAATCACTGCCCCATCCGTTGTTATCCGTAGGACTGCCAAAACTAAGGCTCAGTTCCCTGACCCCGGGAAGTGAAAGGAATTGATCACGCAATGAATTCAATTTTGTCATGCTGATACTGTCGCGCGGAAAGGGTACGGTAATAACAGCATCTTTATCAAAACCCAGCGGCTTGTTCTGGAAATAATTGATTTGCGAGATCATAACCAGCGTGCCGATCACTAATGCCTGTGCGATACAAAACTGTAATACAACAAGCGCCCGTCGAAGCGAAATCCCATTCTGTCGCCCAAGCCTGATTTTATTTTTGAGTGCGCTAATCGGATTAAAGCCGGAAAGAATCACCGCCGGATAGAGGCCTGAAAGAAAAGTAACCGCAAGAACAACCATGCATAAAAACCGGATTACACCGGTTTCTGTTATAAAATTGAGTGGCAGCCGGGTTTCAAGTAAAACGTTCAGTGGCCGCACCACCAACAGGGCAAGACAAACAGCGATCAGCACGGCGAAAAAGGTAATGATAAATGTTTCGGTTAAGAATTGAATCACCAGCTGCATGCGGTTACTGCCAAGCACTTTGCGAACACCTACTTCTTTGCAGCGGTTGATGGCCTGTGCCGTTGAAAGATTTATAAAATTCACACAGGCAATGATTAACAGAAACAAACCGATCAGACTGATGACCCGTATGAGTGGTTTACTAAAAGAATGACCGCCGAACACGCCAATTTCTGTGTTATAATGCATGTCGCTGAGCGGCTGCAGGCTTAGACCGTCTTTTGCATATTCGGATGGCTTGTGTTTTTTGACAAATGATTCCAGCAGGGTATTAAACTGCTTCTCTTTGATGGCGGCGGGCAAAACAAGGAAACAATCATTATTGTTATTAATGCTGACCCAATCCTCCATATTTTCATAAAATGTTCCGGATTTCGCTTTCAGCGTTTTAAAAGATATCATCAGTTGGATGGGGATATCGGTATTGGGAGGCGTATTTCGTAAAACACCGGTAACCCGCAATGGATATTGATCTTCATATTTGATTATTTTGCCGATGGCATTCTGCCAGCTGCCAAAAAATTTATCAGCCTCATCTGCTGTGAGGACGACAGAATTTGGCTCAGACAAGGCAGTTTTTTTATCCCCCGCCAGCCATCCGAAATCAAAAATGTCAAAAAATTGCGGTTCGACGTAATAGGCGTACTCTTCCTTATATTTTGGAACGGGTTCACCGTTGGTCCCGGATTCAATGGAATAAAAACCATCCTGATTACGATAGATAGAAGCTACCTCCTTTAACATGAAATCCCGCCGCAAACTTTCAGCAACGGGGAAAGGAACACCACTACCACGGGAAATACCCTCGGGCCGGTGGTACTCAGTCACCACGCGATATATCTGATCTTTTTTTGAATGAAAATTATCAAAACTGGTCTCA
>DASXKM010000181.1:0-4152 GCA_036496825.1 Puia sp.
GTTGAGAATCAGGCAGCAGTTCAGAAGCCATAGCGCCGGTTGCTTCATTAAGTGGTTCAACATCCGCCCCAGCACTGCCCGCACTGAATTCAGTAACTCCGTAGGGTACCAGAAGCGGTAACCAGCGTTTTACACCGGTCAATTGGGATTCAGTTCCTTTAAAGCTAAATCCCCTGGGCGTAAAACCACCTCCATCACTTTCTAATGCAAATATATGTTTCTCATTTTTCGTTTTAGCTTCTGCGCTATATGCTTTTGCTCCCCTCCCGCCGTTCTCTTCATCTGTAAATAACACGACACGAATGGTATGTTTCGGCCGGTAACCTATTGCTTTTAACGCACGTAACACTTCAATAGACTGTACGCAGCCGGTTCCGTCATCATGTGCACCTTCTGCAGGATCCCAGGAATCCAGGTGCCCGCCCACTGTAATATACTGATCAGGAAATTCGCTGCCTTTCCACTCACCGATTACGTTGTATCCAATTGTGTCCGGAAGCGTGTGCGCATTGGTAGATATGAAAAGACTCTGTTCTTTTTCCTTAAGATCCCCGGCGGCTAGTCTGTCGGCATCCTGCAGCCCAACAGCCAGTGTCGGTATTTTAGGAAAGGAATCATTATATACCATCGCTCCCGTGTGCGGGAAATTATCTGTGGATTCACTCATGGAACGAACTATCGTTCCAACGGCTCCATATTTTGCAGCACGGCTGGCTCCAAATACACGGTAGGGTACCGCTTCTGAATATGCCAGGAATGTCCATACATAATCTGCGTTGAATGGATGGTTGTAAAAAACAATCTTGCCTTTTATTTCATTTTTTCTCTTTTCCAGTTCATCAAAATCATTTATCAGAATCATGGGTGCCGTGATGCCTCCTGCTGGTGTGGAAACAGAATTTCCCAAAGCAATTACTTCCAGGTTTTGCCTGTTATTGCCTGAAATCAAAGCAGCCTGGTCCTTGCCGCCTCTCACCCAGTGAGGAATCATAGCCTTTTGTAAATAAACGTCGCTGATCCCCGCCTTCATAATACCTTCCTGTGCCCATTTTTCGGAGGTATAAGTGGCCGCGGATCCGGATAAACGCTGTCCGATTGTTTTTGTAAGCGTATACAGATTACTGTAAGCTGTGCTGTTATGGAAAATTTCATCCGCAATTTTTCTGATAAATACGGAATCTGATTGCGCCTTTAAAGAACCGGTAAATAAAAAAACAAAACAACCAAACAAAAACGAACGCATAACTGTTTATTTTCTGCTAAGATAAGTAATGCACGGTTCTTGTGTGATGCTGGGAAATCTGTTTAACTTCGTTCAATAAAATCAATACATGCGGATTGGAATTGTTTGTTATCCGACATTCGGTGGAAGCGGTGTCCTTGCCACAGAACTTGGAAAAGCACTCGCAGATAAAGGTCATCAGGTACATTTTATCACTTATCAGCAACCGGTGCGGCTCACTGAATACAACGCAAATATATTCTATCATGAAGTGCGGGTAACGTCTTACCCTCTCTTCGACTACCAACCTTACGAGACCGCGTTGTCCAGTACAATGGTCGACGTGATTATTAATCATCAGTTGGACCTATTGCATGTTCATTATGCCATTCCACATGCATCGGCAGCCTACATGGCAAAAAAAATCGTAGCAACACAAGGTATTGTCATTCCAGTCATCACTACGCTGCATGGAACCGATATCACATTGGTTGGACGGGATAAAACGCTGGCTCCCGTTGTTGCATTTTCAATCAATGAAAGTGATGCCATAACCGCCGTATCTCAAAATCTGCGCGATGAAACCTATAGCATTTTTGATATCAAAAAAGAAATAGAGGTGATCCACAATTTTGTGGATCTGTCAAGGTTTAAAAGGAAACCCATTGATCCGTTCCGTAAAGTAATTGCACCTAATAATGAACGTATCGTAGTCCATGCTTCCAATTTTCGAAAAATCAAGCGGGTATTTGATGTCGTAAAAATATTTGCGGAAATAAACAGACAGATCCCTTCGAAATTATTATTTGTCGGAGATGGACCCGACCGCTTTGATGCCGAAAATCTTAGTCGTGAATTGGGTATCATCGAAGATATCCGATTCATTGGCAAACAGGAACAAATCGAAGAAATACTCGCCGTTTCGGATTTATTCATTCTTCCTTCAGAATATGAGAGTTTCGGACTGGCCGCCCTCGAAGCCATGGCAGCCGGAGTGCCCCTGATTTCGTCGGATGCAGGTGGCCTGCCTGAAATAAACATTAATGGGAAAACAGGATTTATGAGTCCGGTAGGTGACGTGGCATCTATGAGCCGTCAGGCGATTACGATACTGGAAAACGACGATGTTTTAAAAACATTTAAAGCAAATGCGTACGATCAGGCTAAAAAATTCGATATCAATAATATTGTTCCAATCTACGAACGATTGTATGACCGGTTCCTTTCAAAATCACAACCTGCAAAAAAACTCTCCCAGGAAAAAATTTGATATATAACCAGGACGCTGACTATCTTCTTAACCATCTTTCCGGATCAAAAAGATGATCCTTGTCGTCAGAAAGTACAAACTCCAACTGGCCTATATCACCCAGTTTTCCTAAAACCTGCCCCATTTTTACCACCTGACCTTTGGAAACTGAAACGGAAGACAAATTGCTATAGGTAGTAAAATACTTGCCGTGGCGGATCATGACCGCACTTACATCACCTACATTAAACACACTTTGCACGTCACCGTCAAAGACGGCTGTTACAGAAGTGCCGGCGGCACTTTCGATTGTGATGCCCTGATTATTATGTACGATACCTTTAATATATTCATGCGGGCCAAATCGCATGGCGATTGTGCCGGAAGCAATGGGCCAGGGCAGATGACCTTTATCTTTTTCAAAATTTCCGGACAAAGTAATATCTGCGGTAGTATTGAAGAGAGTTGCGGCTGCGGGTTTTACAGCCGGCTTCACTGAAGATGGCATCGTTCCCGCATTTCCCGGATTCGTGGTATTTTTTGCAGCATCGGTTTTTGCCGGAGTCGTGCCTGTTACGTTGGCCGCCGCACCGGCAGCAGCTCTTTTCTTTGCCTCCCGTATGGCATCTTCACGTGCACGTCGGATTGCAGCTGCAATGGCGTTGCCCAGTTTCTGGTCCTGCCGTTGCTTGGCATTCATTTCTTTCTTTAGCTCTTTTTCCTGGCCCTGCAATTGTTCAACCACCTGATCTTTTTCTTTTTTCTCTACTTCCAGAACCTGTCGTTCTTTATTCTGTTTTACAAGCGCCTCGTCTTTTTCAATACGTTTTATTTTTAAACCGTCAATCTTATTCTGAAGAAGCACTTGAGTTCTCTGGATATTTTCGGCTCGTTGTTCACGATAGGCCCTGTACGACTTTAGATATTCTACTCTTTTTACGGCGTCATTGAAATTGCTGGAGGCGAATAAAAAATTTAGATAGTCATAGTTGGTCCGGTTCTCATACGCATATATTACGCTTTCTGCATACTGCTTACGCAGAGTATCCAGTTCTTTCTTGAGTTTAATGATTTCCTGCCAGGAAGTATTCATATCAGTCTGAATAAAATTCAGCTGTTGATTGATATTTGAAATGGCTGCCTGTCTGAGCCGTAGTCTTTTTTGTAAAAGGGCCAGCTGGCCGAGCGTCTGTTTCCTGTTCTTATGGGTCTCATCGAGCGATCGCTTAACATCCTCTATTTCTTTTTGTATAGAGGCACGTTCCTTTTCGAGTTCACTTCTACTTTGTGTTGGTGATTGAGCCAGGCCACTGGATACAAAATAAAAAATGGTAATGAACAGGATGATCGGTTTGCGCATATGCGAATTACGTTCGGGATGAAGTTACTGTATAACGTTTAGTTGCGTTTATAATTTTTCGGAATTGAGAATGGAAAGTCTAAATTCTCGTTAAAACGAATATTTTTAAAATTCAATTCAACATCCAGCCTGGCTTTTTCTGAGACTACAATTTTACGATATGTTGAGAACAAAGCCGTGTCTGCTTTTTCATAATCCCCATACGTGATATCACAGGATCTTGTCTGCAGCGGATCCACATCGTCGAGTTTACTGCGCTTCAGACTCAGATCGTTATTGAGCGTCAGATAATTCCTGAAAACCGGGCCTATACTGAGTATG
>DASXKM010000182.1:0-3658 GCA_036496825.1 Puia sp.
GGCACCAATGGCGTGAATGGTGATAGGTAAACCATTATTCCGATGCAGGATGACTTCTACCTGCGATTTGCCATCAGTAACTGGTTTTGTATCAGGAATTAAAAACACATCCGTAAAGCCACCGGCAGCTGCTGCCAAAGCGCCCGTTTCCAGTGTTTCCTTGAACTCATATCCCGGATCCGCAAAATTGGAAAATATGTCAACCCATCCCGGGCTAACCTGCAAATCTTTTTGTTCAATTACCTGATCTGCTTTTTCTGAAACTGACGGTGAAATATCGCGGATGATACCGTTTTCAATTAAAATATCCTGAATGGTTCCGTGATGGGAAGAGAGAGGGTCAGTTATGCAAGCCTGTTTGATTAGCAGCTTCATCTATAAGGAATTGCGCGAAGATAAGGTATACAAATGAATCCATTTTCGGGCAATGGGTTTTTATCTTAAATTTGCATCCCGCCAGAGGGAAAGCGGGACGTAGCGCAGCCCGGTAGCGCGTTTGCATGGGGTGCAAGAGGCCGCTGGTTCGAATCCAGTCGTCCCGACAAAAGAAGGCCTCCCGCCATTGGTGGGGGGCTTTCTTATTCCGTTAACTTTTGCGTTTCTTCCTGGCTGGCATATTCTCCCGGAGGATTGGGCAATATCATAACCCTGGAGTTTTGTAATGAAATAACAGACGAGGCAGAATACAGTCCGATACTATTACCGGTAAATGTGTAATCCATTAAAGTAAGCTTTACAAATCCATCAATGGAGAGCTCAATATAATTCCCGTAACTGATCAGCCTGAAATAAAAAGATCTTTCTTTATTGACAGTAAATATTCCAGACTGAATATCATAAAAAACAAAATTCTGGCGGCTGTTTAGAGGATTAAACCCCCAGGTCCTGATATTTACCAGTCCGTTGGAAACATCGAAGGAAATAAAATAACCGTTTCCATCCTGATCGATATCGCTGACCAATCCGAGTTTTCCCATTCCCTCTACTGTCAGCAAACCTTCCCAAATAAAACTGGAAGAGGGCTTCTCAAAACAAAATATCTCGTAACCACTTCTCGCACCATAGGTCCATTTGTCCGGCTCGATGGTTGAAGAAGCGGTTGGATTTGCCAGCAGTGTTTTCACCGGACCGAACGCTGACTGCGGAATTGTTTTTATGACCATCTGTTCCCATCGGTAGTAACTTTTTAATACCAGTCGTCCCTGGTCGTCAGTTTCCAACTCTTTAGGCGGAGGCAATACGCGGTGCGTATCTATTTTTCCATAGGCGTAAAAAAAGTTATATACCAGTAAGTGTTTCCCATCCTGCACTGTGCGGGCTGCATAATTTCCCTGCGGTAATAATACGTCAGCATGAAAAGAATGATATTCCCCAAAAAAATCCTTCGCAAACCAATATCGTATCTTGATATCTTCCCGGATGGATCCCAGTATATAATAATGTCCATTCAGCTCAAAAGCACAGGGACATTCGATGTCATCATAAACCATTGGATATAGCAACGGGGGCATCGGTTCAACCTTGTCGTGGGTGATTTTTATTAACCCTACACATCCACGCCGGGATATCGGGCCCGCAACCGTCCGGGCGGCAACTATCAGGTAGATTTCTCCTTTATATTCGATTCTAAAAGGATCACGAAAACTCAGCCATTTCCGGGGATTGGTTTCAGAAGTCTCATAAAAAAAACCCTCCGGTGCTATGGGGAAGATATCTTTCCGATCTTTTTTCCAATCCACCAGATTGGTTGATTCTGCATATCCGATTCTCGAAATTACTCCGCGGTCTTGGCGTTGCAATCCGGTATAATACATTTCGAATTTATCACCCACCTCGATCACATGCATGGTCCAAAGCATATCATCATCCCACTCTCCGGGATTACCAACAAACAAAGCATTGTTCACCCTTTTCCAGGAAATACCATCCCTTGATATGGCGTGAGCGATATAATCATGGTTGGGAATGATCAGGTGAAACAAATGATAGATGCCCTTGTGTGTTATAACCGTGATATCGCCGATTTCCCAATCACTAAATCCGGATCCTGAATACATAACAGTTTTTATCCATTAAAAAAAAAGTAATAATATCCCTTTGGACTGATTTTGGATGCCTCCAAATGTTAAGCTAATGTAAAAGGAAAAAATAATGAAGGAATATTATATACAATTATTTAGCCCCCATGGGCTGATCCGGTTTAATGATCCGGAAATTGGCAGGGATAAGGATACCGGAGGACAGGTAAAATATGTGCTGGAACTGCTGGAGAATCTTTCCTTTCATCCCCAGGTCCGGAAAGTGGATCTTTTTACCCGGCGGATCATTGACAAGAGGGTTTCGGCAGCTTACGAAAAAGAGATAGAAAAAGTTAATGAAAAGGCCCGTATCGTCAGGATGTCCTGTGGCGGTCATTCTTACCGGCCAAAAGAAACACTTTGGGATCATCTGGATGAGTTTATTGATAAAACGATTCGATTTATAGATCAGGAAGCGGATTTTCCGGATGTGGTGCACGGCCATTATGCCGATGGCAACTACCTCGCCGGTCAGCTAAGTGAAATATATGGGATTCCTTTTCTTGCCACGGGTCATTCACTGGGCAGGAATAAAAAAAATATTCTGTTGCGGGAAGGAATGTCAGAGGAAAAAGTCAACGAAAAATTCAATATGGAACGGCGGATCACAGTTGAAGAAAACCTGCTTCAGACAGCCGACGTTTTAATTGCAAGTACCCAGCATGCTATTGATACACAATATGCACAGTATGAACATGTGAAGTCGGCCAAATTCAAGGTGATACCGCCCGGTGTGAACCTGGAAATTTTCTATCCTTTCTACCGGCAGGATATGCCATCATTCAAGATGTCGATAGAACAGGAGCAGGCTATTTACCGGGTTAATTCAGACATTGAGCGATTTTTGTTCAACCCGGCAAAACCATTAATCATTTCAATTGGCAGAGCGGATAAACGAAAGAATTTTGAAGCCATTATTCAATCCTACGGACAAGACAAAGAATTACAGGCAATGGCTAATCTGGCTATTTATGCAGGTGTCCGTAAAGATATCAGCCAGATGCCGGAGGATGAACAGGACATCCTTAAGAATCTTTTATTACTGCTTGACAAATATGATCTGTATGGTAAAATGGCCATTCCAAAAAAGAATGATCCCAACCTGGAAGTGCCCGAAATATACCGTATTGCAGCGCGAAAAAAAGGTGTATATATTAATGCAACCCCGGGGGAGAATTTTGGACTGACGATATTGGAAGCGGCCGCCTGTGGATTACCTGTGATCGCTTCGCCTACAGGAGGGCCCAAGGAGATTTTGGAACAACTCGAAAATGGATTGCTGGTAGACGTGGAAAACCCAAAAGCAATTGCAGAAGCACTCAAAAAAATTATTTCCGATCAGATCTTATGGGAAAAATATTCTACACATGGTATCGTTGGAACCAGTCAGCAATATTCATGGACCTCGTACACAAATAAATATATCGATGCAATTAATGAACTCTTTGAGCAAAAAAATAATGAAATCCAGGGCTCCAAAAATAGAACAGCCTATGGTAAAAAGCTGGCGAATGCTGAAATGATTGTTATTTCTGATCTGGATGGAACCTTAATTGAAGGCAACAATTCAAACGGTCTGA
>DASXKM010000183.1:0-3537 GCA_036496825.1 Puia sp.
AAGCAGTTTCTGTTGGTAAATATTCTTTTATAGGAGAAATATGTGAAGGTATCAGCCCTGAAACCCTTCGGAAATTAGCAGGTGAACTGAGAGCAGAATCTCAAACTCTTTTATTAGCGCTTGCAGTTGTTTCAGAAGGAAGAGCATTTGTAGCGATTGGCATCGGAGATCTGCTGGTCAGTGAAAAAAATCTGGATGCCTCTAAACTAATCAGAGAATCGGTTGCTCCTAAAATAAAAGGCGGGGGTGGTGGACAAAAGACGCTGGCCTCCGCCAGTGGTCAGGAAACCGAAGCTTTGGAATCAATTCTGATTTCCCTGAAGGAACTCCTTTAAAGCCAGTCTTTCTGTTATCGGTTTCAATTCTATGAAACTGCTGCTTCGTCCGGAAACCATTTTAAACATTCTGTTAAACCTGAAGAAAATCAATTATCCGAAAATTTTCGTATTTCAGAATAATTACTATATTTGAAATACGAAACTTGACGTAGTTACTTAATAAAAAACTTACAACTGATGAAAAAACACTTTTACCAGGCGGTTTCAATCGGCTTGTTTTGCATGGCCGTTGGTTTCACTGCAAATGCACAGCCTGCTCCGCCACCTCCGCCACCTCCGCCACCCAACTCTGCCACCATTGAAAATGGGGATCAATCAGAGATAGTCATACGCCAGAAGGGGGATAAAGACGCGAAAATCACCCTGGAAATAAAAAACGGGGAATATTTTATTAATGGAAAGCCATTGGAAAAGTTCGATGATCAAAATGTTATTGTTGAAAAACGGGAAATCAGCGGGGACCGGGATGTATATGGATTATATTCTCCCTCACCCTTCCGTATGAATCCCTGGGATGATGAGAGAATGGAAAGGGATATGAAGAATAAAGATCAAATGGCAAGAAAAATTCAGAAATCAATACAAATCCGCATGAATTCTGCTTTTCTGGGTGTTTCTTCCCGTAAGGCCGAAAAAGGCGGAGCCACCGTTTTGGAGGTTACCAATGGCAGCCCCGCCGAAAAAGCAGGCATCCGGAAAGCTGATATCATCACAAAAGTGAACGACACTAAAATTGAGAGCCCGGAAGGCCTTTTTGAAACAATTCACAATTTTAAACCAGGCGATAAAGTAAAAATTGTCTTTACCAGAGACGGGAAGGAGCAATTTGTTATGGCGACCCTGGAAAAATCGGAGTTTAAACAAAAGGATTTTAATTATAACTACAATTTCAGAATGCCGCCTATGCCCGATATGAGAGGGATGGATATGGACTGGGGACATAAACAGCCAAAGCTCGGCATAAAAGCACAGGATGCAGAAGATGGCAAAGGAGTCAATGTGCTGGAAGTGGAAGACAGCTCAACAGCATTCAAATCCGGATTAAAAAAAGGCGATATTATCGTTCAGTTTGATGGAACTGAAGTGAACAGCACCAATGAACTGATTGACCAAATGGAAGAGGCAGGGCATAAATCAATTATAAAAGTTAAAATCCTGCGTGCCGGCAAGAGTCAGGACATTGATATTAAAATACCCAGGAAATTGAAAACAGCTGAACTATAGATGTATCAAATGAATTCTTAAGAAATTCCTGCTATTTTTTACCTTCGTGCACTGGATTCAACTGGTTCACGCCAAGCGCAAAGAACCGGCTAAAAGCTGGCCATTCTTTGCGCTTTTTGTTTGTTTCCCGGTCTTTAATTTTTGATATGGTTGCAGAAGTATACGAAACGGTGATCGGGCTGGAAGTACACGCTCAGTTACTTACAAAAACAAAACTGTTTAGTGCGGATGAAACGAGCTTTGGCGCGGAGCCAAATACGCATATCAGTCCGGTCACACTGGGTTATCCCGGTACGCTGCCTGTTCTTAACAAAGAGGCGGTTCATATGGCCATAAAAATGGGCCTTGCCTGTCATTCAGAAATCGAAACCAGGAATTATTTCGCCCGGAAAAATTATTTCTATCCTGATCTGCCGAAGGGATATCAGATTTCCCAGCACACAAATCCCATATGTAAGGGAGGTTATGTGAATATCAGCATGCCCTATGGAGAAAGGCGCATACATCTGAATCGCATTCATCTGGAAGAAGACGCCGGGAAGAGCATCCACGATATGGATGATTATTTTACCAGCCTCGACTTCAACCGCGCCGGTGTACCCCTGATTGAAATTGTAACGGAACCCTGCCTGAATAATCCGGATGAAGCTGTCGCTTTTCTGACAAACCTCCGGCGAATTCTGCGTTACCTTGCCGTTTGTGATGGGAATATGGAAGAAGGAAGTATGCGCTGCGATGCAAATGTTTCTATCCGAAAGAAGGGAGAGATTGCGCTTGGTACAAAAGTGGAAATCAAAAACCTGAACTCAATTCGAAATGTGAAAAGGGCCATAGAATTCGAGGTTACGAGAATGAAGGAATTGTCGTATAAAAATGAAATCATCATTCAGCAAACGCGAAGTTTTGATGCAGCAAACGGAATCACTTTTTCTTTACGTTCAAAGGAAGAGGCAAATGATTACCGCTATTTCCCTGATCCTGATCTTCCACCATTTGATGCAACGACTTCACTACTTCGTGAAGTTCGGGAATCAATACCAGCGCTTCCCGAGGAGTTGATCAATAGATACATGGAGAATTATAAATTAAGCAGGTATGATGCTGAAGTAATAACAGATGATAAAGAAACAGCAGATTATTTTGAGTCTCTCGTTTTGTTAACAGCATCTTACAAGGCTGCAGCAAACTGGCTCCTGGGTCCTGTAAAATCTTACCTTAATGAAAACAATATTTCGATTTCTTCCTTCCCGTTGAGTCCTGCCGGTATGGCATCGCTCATATCGTTGGTGGAAGATGGTCGTGTGCATTTTTCAATTGCATCCTCCAGAATTTTTCCGGAAATGGTTACCGGAATGGCCAGCGATCCGCTGGAAATCGCGACCCGCTTAAATCTGCTCCAAACCGGCGATGAAGCACAGATTCTGGAATGGGTAAAACAGGCAATGGACAAAATGCCGGATAAAGTGCTGGAATATAAAAAGGGGAAAAAGGGCCTGCTCGGTTTATTTGTGGGGGAAGTAAAAAAAATTTCAAAGGGACAGGCCGATCCTCAGTTAACGAATCAATTGCTTATCCAAAAACTGGAAAAATAAATGTCAATCAAGAATATGAAAAATATACTCGTGCCGATGCTGGCCTGCATGTTGATTTTTACTTCCTGCAAAAACGCTGATAAGAGCCGGTTCCAGGTAAAAGTCGCTTATCGGAACAGCGAAAAATTGACATCCTCACAGACTACGGGAAAATCTGACGGATGGGTATTTCTGGAAGAAATTGTATATGGTAAATCGCAGCCGCCATTGATCATCGATTCTCAAAAAATATCCGGCGCCTCCGGGGATTTGACCTTTCATGCCAGGAGTCAGACACAGGCAATTTTCGAATTGGTATTCGGTGAGAATGTTTTAGCCATTCCGTTGATTAACGATGCGCCCGAAATTCAAATTGATGCGGACCTTTCAAAAACAAAAGATTT
>DASXKM010000184.1:0-4940 GCA_036496825.1 Puia sp.
CCGGCAGAAAACTAAATTTCAAATTGTTCAATGGCGTCCCTGCACCAAAAGAACAACAGTCGGGATCGCAAACTATTTACCAATGGAAAAACCCTTTTATTGAGCATTCTTCCACCGGTTCCGACATACCCAGCTGGTATACGAACAGTCCTTATGTAACCGTGAGTGAGTTTAAAGACTGGAAACAGGTAAATGACTGGGGACTTTTTATTTTTAAAAATTATCAGTACAATCTTCCTGAAAAACTTTTAAATAAAATCGCATCCTGGAAAAAAGCATCAATGGGTGATCAGGATATGCTTGCCAATCTCGCCCTTCGATTCGTTCAGGACCAGATCCGATACGTCGGTATTGAAATCGGAACCAATTCTCATCAGCCGCATGCACCTGAAATGGTATTTGACCAGGGATATGGAGATTGTAAAGACAAGGCACTTCTGCTAACCGTTATTCTGAAACATGAAAATATTGATGCGTATGTAGCTTTCACCAATTCGCAGGAAAGAGGAAATCTCTCTCAGGCTGCACCATCTGCACTCGCTTTCGATCATGCCATTGTTGCACTAAGGCGGGGAAATAATTTTATTTTTATCGATCCTACCCGTTCATTGCAACGGGGCGAACTCATCAATAATTATATTCCGGATTTTGGTTGGGCCCTTGTGGTGGAACCCGATGGCAATCGTCTTACTCAGGTGGAGCCCGGTTATCTCAATTATACGTTCTCCGTTGAAGACCTGACTATTTCCCTGGATGACACCAGTTTTCTGAAGGTGTCAACAGATTATAAAGGTGGGGCGGCTGACGGTATGCGCAATGATCTTTCAGAATCCAGTCTGAAAGACCTGCAGGAAAATTACCTGAATTATTATAATAAATTATTTGAAGGCATAGAATCAGACTCGGCCATATCCATTGAGGACGACAGCCTGAAGAATGCGATCAAAATTCTGGAATCCTACAGGATTCCGAAAATATGGGAAATAAATAAGGACGGGAAAAAAGAGATTTTCTCCTATGCCAAATTGATATCGTCTAAATTTCCGGACCCCGCCGATCACAAATCAAAAGATCCCGTTGCTCTGAATTTTCCCTGTACGACGGAATACACCTTGCGTATGACTATGCCGGAGGATTGGTCCGTAAATATGGAAGAAGTTCATATTAAAAATGCATCTTTTCAATTCGATTTCACTCCTTCCGGTTATGCAAACCATCTGTTATTTAAATACTATTTTAAATCCTTCAGGGATTATATACCGGCGGAGGATTTTGCCCGGTATAAAGCCGACTATAAAGAAATTCTGGGTACTCTCAGTCTCTCATTTACCAGCGGTGATCATACGGCGCCGCCATCGAAAAAGAAAAATTTCAAACCCGATGTAAACACAAACTGGATTACGATTTGGATCTGTCTATTTGCCGGCGTATTGATGACCACGCTTTTTAAATATCTTGATAAAAAGTCCGGGACTGAAATAGAATATTCGGGTGATGCGTTCCCCATACAGGGAGCCGTCATTTTGCTGGCCATTACGCTTGGAATCCGTTTTCTATACCAGGGATATATTTTCCTTGATCAGAATTATTTTAGGATGACGATCTGGAATGTGCTGGGAAAAAACGGAGGCACGAGCCTTCAGTTCGTACTGATTTTTGAAATGTGCCTGGCGTTGTTTACGATGACCGGTTCACTCGCCCTTTTATACTGGTTCTTCAAAAAAAGAGACATTTTCCCAAAAATGTTTGTCGGGTATACCGTCGTCAGCCTGTCCGCACATATTATATTACTACTTTTCTATTATAACGTTAAAACGACCATGGACCTGAAGGCCGTTCAGTCGGACGCCATTACGCAAGTAACAAGATCCGTCATTTATGCCGGAATATGGATTAGTTTTATCATGAAATCTGAAAGGGTGAAACAAATTTTTGTTTGTCCGTATAGTTGACATCCCTGATGGGTATTGTTGTTAAAAGAATATTTTTGCACCTGCCTCAGGATGCCTGACAAACAATTATTATAATCACTATGCAGAAAATAAAACTAAGGCTTACCGAACCTGTTGATTTGGAAGTTTTATTTCAAATCCAGCTTGATAAAGAGGCCATTTACATGGCCGCATTTACTCCAAAAGATAATGCCAACAAAGACGCCTATATTGAAAAATTCACCCGGTTTCTGGCTGATCCGACGATCCATAACCGGACCATCTGGATTGATGATAAAATAGCAGGCAGCATAGCAAAATTTGTAATGGAAGGAAATACTGAAATTACTTATTGGATAGATCGAAATTACTGGGGTAAAGGAATTGCAACAGCTGCATTAAAAGAATTCCTTTCACTTGAAACCTCGAGACCTATTTTGGCTAGGGCAGCATTTGATAATATAGGTTCACAAAAAGTTCTGGAAAAATGCGGCTTTGTAAAAATTGGAAAGGATAAGGGTTTTGCCAATGCAAGACAGGCAGAGACAGAAGAATTTATTTACAAGTTGACTTAGTCTTCATTTTGTATAGCCCGTAAGACCTCTCATGGACACGACGATAAAGTGATTATCGTACAGGTACTTCATACAGGCTTCAAAAACGGCGGGCGTGGTACTTAATGCTTCATGCGCGAGATCCGGTACGCCGTGAACCGTAAGTACAACAATGTGTCCGTCTTTTGCCATGGCAAAGGCATCAATGATTTCCTGTTCATTATGGGCATTCATCGTAAAGCTGGGAACATAATAAGCTCCATCATACACAGGATTATACGCCTTATTGCCTCCAACGCGGGCAGTACTATACCCGAGCCGGTTGAGTATCGGAATTTTCGTTGCATCTGTTCTATAATCCGGATAAGCCATGCTGGTTGGTTTCGGAATTTTGAACGTATCGCATTTGCGTTCGATATACATTATTTCTGATCTAAACGAATCGTTGCTTATCTGGTCGATATGCGGATGATGCCAGGTATGATTGCCGATCTCGAATCCCATATCCGATAATTGTTTGATATCGTACCAGCTCATAAAAGCGACGGTATCACTGAAGTCGGGCGGATACTCACATACATAGAAAGTGGCTCCAAAGCCATATTTTTTCAGTAAAGGTGCCACGTAACTATAATGACTTTGAGATGCATCGTCGAAAGTGAGCACGACGATTTTATCCGGAAGTTTTTTCTGGGAAAAACAAAAGGATACATTCAGCATCAACAGTGCGAGCAATATTTTTCTTGACATACCGGGAAAAATGCAAAGATCATAGAAATCGTGTGCAAAAGATCGCCCCCTCCCGAATTTCTGAAAAGAATCGAAGGGCGCCGGGCCGCTTGCTGGCCATTAACAAAAAAAGCCCTTGAAAAAAAAGGGCTTCTATTTGGTGGAGGTGAGGAGAATCGAACTCCTGTCCAAACATATTCTTCAAAAGCTTTCTACATGCTTATTTGCTGATTGATTGTCGAAGAAAAACCGGACGGCAACAAACCAATTTTTCCCTTAGCTGAATCGTCTTAGGTTCAGATCACAGCCTTTCTGAACAGCATCCTCTTTTGTTTTGAGTCGGCGGTGCAGCTTGGTAACAGGCGAACCTGCCGCAGGGCCCGAATGACTACTTAATCACTGATTAGGCAGCCATGGCATACTGTGTATTGCCATTTGAGATTTGAATATTCAGATTAACGTGCTAATTATCCAACGCACGACATGCTTATACTTTCAAAGATCTACGCTGTCAATACCAGGCACCCCCGGAATAAATGAACCTGCAAATTTACACTTTTTATTTGAAGAAACCAGACGCGCGGGTCATTGAACATGAATCGTTGACCGTTGACCGTTGATCGTTGAGGTTGACCGTTGACCGTTGATCTGATTAAAAGTTGGTAAAACGAACGATTTTAACAACAGAGTCAGTGATGCATTGATTTGCGATCATACCGAAATCACAACGGGAGAGTCCTGTATTCTGATAAACCAGCCAGGTATGTATATTCAAAAAATCTTTGTACCTGGTGGTCATCGAATCGTCATAGTTTTCACCCCTGAAGGTCGAGCTGTCGTCAAACACAAGAATTTTGTTATTGTCGGTTACATACCTTACGCCACCTCCGTCCAAACAGGTGCATGCATAACTCAATGTCCCGGAAGCAGCCAACTCTCCCGGATTTAATGACAGAACAGTTGATTTGTTTGAGGAACTTGTACTCTTCATACAGGAAAGAGTGCAAAATAAAAGCAGAGAGATATAGCAGATATTTTTCAAAGCTGTTGGTACCTTATGTTAAGTTACAAAAAGCATCTCGTAAAATACAAGAGTTTTTGGCTTTGAATTTCAAGCCTCAGCCTCAAGCCTCAAGCCTCACGCTTCAGCCTCAAGCTTCGAGCCTGAGGCTTCCTGCTTCCAGCCTAACGCCCTTTCCCCCATCCGAACCAGTCATTTCCATTTACATAGATCATCACAGCGAGTAGCACCACCATGCCCACCACCTGGGCGTATTCCAGTAATTTCTGACTTGGTTTGCGACCCGTGACCATTTCCAAAACGGTAAATAATACATGGCCGCCATCGAGTGCGGGAATCGGGAGAATATTAAAGAAGGCCAGTGCAATGGATAAAAAAGCCGTGATGGTCCAGAACGATTGCCAGTCCCACATGGATGGGAAAATAGATCCGATCGCTTTAAAACCACCGACCCCTTTATATGCTTCTGTTTTTGGAGAGAGTATTTTTTTGAACTGGGCCACATAACTTCTCAGTTTTTCGGTGGCCAGGTGTACGCCGGCAGGAAAAGATTCGAAGAAACCAAATTGTGTTTTTTCAATGCGGATCAGTCCAAGACTGTCCATTACTTCAGGATCGTACAGTCTGTAAAATCCCAATGTGCCATCGGCATTTACTGATGCGTTTAGTGTATCTGTTTTCCCTTTTCTTTCAATAGTCAGCGCT
>DASXKM010000185.1:0-1861 GCA_036496825.1 Puia sp.
TGTCGAGCACGAACAGATTATCCGGTTGATCGAAAAAAATCAATGGAAAAACGTCATTCTGGTAGGTGGTGATTTTTTAAAAATACCACATCCTTATATGAGTTTTTCCAATGCGGAAGAGGCCGGTACCTGGGTCGCGTCACAAATATTCGACAATACCGCTTTTCTGGTAAAAGGCTCAAGAAGTATGCAAATGGAAAAGACAATTCAAAGCTTAACGAAGAAGCACTAATACAGTTAATGTCCCGCTTTCCATTTAATAACTGAATGTTTAATAGGCTGTAATGTCTGGATATAGGCATAAATATTGGCGAGATCCAAATTTTTCATATTACCATAGAGTGTCCAGGGCATGATTGATTGCGATTCTCCGGCATTTACAACGCGATGGGCTGTAGCGCTATCACGGTACATCGCAAAATGCTGAACGAAAAATTCTTTCGTCCAGGATCCGATGCCTGTTTCTTTATCAGGAGTAATATTTGCGGATGTTACCATACCGCCGGGCGCCGGAAAAACGCGTCCTCCGGCCAGCGCCAGGCTCTCATCAAATTTCCCCTTTTCAAAGGGCGTATGACAATCATGACAAGCCGCAATGGTAAACAGGTATTTTCCATTCGCCAAACTATCCCCGGAAGCAGGTAACGGCATGGGCTCAGCTTTTTTCGGAACAGTATTCAGAATAATATTCATCGGAAAATCGGCACTGGATTCAGGAACCACATTAGCGATTGGCTGGAGCGATCTTATGTAGGCCACAACAGATTTTACATCTTCCGGATTTGCATAGCCATAAGCATGATAAGGCATCACCGGAAAAATTGGTTTACCGTTTCTGCGAACACCGGTTGTGATGGCTCTGAATATATCTCCGTCGGTCCAGCTGCTGATTCCGGCCGGCGTAATATTGGCAGAATAAAAAATTCCCGGAAAGCCCATGGTCTGATCGAAACGTTCCCCTCCCTGACCTCTGGTTGAAAGTACCATCGGCATAGAATACTCAGTCATTTCTCTTTTACTGTGACAATCCATACATGACATTACACTGTTCGCCAGATAACGACCTCTTTCCACCTTTTCCGGTGACTTGTCTACCGTTAGAACAGGAGCCGGTCCCACGTCGGGCAAGGCAATTTTAATATATGCAATGATAACAATAACAATCAGGAGAATAGAGCATAAGATCACACCTAAGATTTTAAGCAGCTTTTTCATGTTGAGGGGTTATTCTTAAAATAAAAAAATTATCGTTGACTGATCTGCGAACTCATGGGCGTCCGTCGATTTTTAAAATCCATCATATCGACCTTTACACTGCCTACGCTAATTGGACTTTCTACCCGGACCGGGATATGGTTTGCATCATCACTTATCCAGACGGTCATTTTTTCTCCTCCTTCAAAAATAGTTCCTTTGATCAACAGGGGTTTAATCTTAATTGCGCGGAATTTACCATATTTGGTTTTTATAGTTTCCTTTCCCACGTATCGTATATACAGATCGTACACCTGGTTATCAAGGAACATAGAAAATGGAATTTTGTCACCCGGTTTCATTTTGTCAAAATCAATATTACGTGCATAATACATCGTACTCAAAACGTCCTGAATGCAATCCGGTGTTTTAAATACGCCGGAGTTTGTAATAGCAGTATGAGCTGTTTTATTAAAGCTGACGTTCTCATATTTTCTATAGGAGCCTTCACTTACATTCCGGATAAATTTTAAAGGCTGAAGCGTTGCGGTATCAATATAGCTTTCATATTTGTCTCTTACCTTAAAAAAATTATCCAAAAAAGAATAATTTTTGCCGGCTCCTGTTACATGATAAACCGGTTTGCCGCCAAGTTCTTCCATCGCCA
>DASXKM010000186.1:0-6574 GCA_036496825.1 Puia sp.
GCTCTTCGCAGAGCAAACCAGTTAAAAAGGGTAACACTGGCCTGCAGGTTATAATACTGTGACAGACCCTGAGTGTTCGTATAAACATTTGTGGTCTGGTTGATGGATCGGCCGTAATTCAATCCGAGCGCAGTTGCCGCGTTCAGAGCTCCCATCTTGTTTCCCTTCGCCTGGTCATAATACAGTTTATATGTACGGGAGTCGATATCCGCCTGTTTAATGGAAATATTATTGGTCAATGCGTATTCCACACAACGTCGAAGATCCCATTTATCCTGTGCAGCGAGGTTCGTGACGGAAATTAGTACGGGAAGGAATAAGGTGATTATCTTGATAATTCTCATGAATCTATTTTAAGGAAGGCCCTACTGGCCCCTAGTTTTGGGAAGGGGGCGGTTAGAATTATTGCTAAAATAAAGAATCCACGGTCATTCCCAATCAAAAAAACCCTAAAAAGGAGTTAGAATGATGAACGGAAAGATTGATCCAGATCCCCGATAAGGTACCCGGCGGATTCCAATCCAATATATAATCGAAGCATCCGATGTTCCCTGATGCCGGCATCAAACTCAGCATTCTCCAAACCGGCACAGCGGGGCAAAATCAGAGATTCATGCCCTCCCCAACTAACGGCCATCATTATATGTTTCAGATTTTCACAAAAACGCACAATTTGCTCTCTTCCCTTTGATTTTACAAAGAAACTGATCAAACCACAGGCATTTTTCATTTGCTTCAGGGCGAGGTCGTACTGAGGAAAAGACTCATCGATGGGAAATAAAACAGATTCTACAAGAGGATGACTTTTTAGAAATTTGAGCACTTCCCGGGTGGTAGCTGTTATTCGATCCAGTCGCGTGTCCAATGTACGCAAACCCCTGATGAGAAGCCAGGCATTGAAAGGTTGAATTCCACTACCCACAGCCATATACTCACAGTCAAATATTTTTTTTATCATCTGGCGACTGCCGGTCAGAATTCCACCCAGCGTATCGCTGTGCCCCCCGATATATTTTGTGGCCGTTTGCATGCTGATGTCAATACCCGCCGGTATCGGTTTCTGATATAGCGGCGTGCAGTAGGAATTATCCATGAGCGTAATCATATTGTGTCTTTTCGCAAAATCTGAAACTTTCGCCATGTCCTGGATCGCAAAACTCCATGAATTCGGACTTTCCAGATAGATAAAACGACTGTTTGGTCTAGCCGCTTTTTCAAACTGTCCGATTTCAGTTCCGGCTATATATGTCGTTTCAATGCCGAATCTTTTAAAAATCAAATCAAATATCCGTTTTACCCAGCTATAGGGGTTTTCTACTGAAATGATATGATCACCGGCGTTTACATTTGAAAGCACAGCAACAAAAATAGCCGCCGCACCACTGTTAAAAACCAGGCAGTCTTCGGCCTGATCAAGCGCCGCCAGTTTTTTTCTTAAAATGTCGACAGTGGGATTTAATCCCCTGCTATACAGATATCCGGAATATTCGTCTGCAAATAATTTTTTTAGCTCTTCTACAGTATTTACCCTGAAATTGCTGGTTTGTATGATGGGAGGTGCGACGGCATTAAAATATTCTGACCGGTCTTCGCCTAATTCGTTCAGTATATATGATAGGTCCATTATTTTTTTTGAGCTCACAATTTAAGCTAAAGTGTAATGCTTAAATCTAACCGGTCACATTGTTCCCGATGGCCGGAGACATACCCGCCGATTGCTTTAAAAAAATAATCAAATCACATTGCCGGATCGTGCTGGGCCGGTGGGATATAACGATGATCGTTTTTTGCTGGTTATGAAACCATCTCAGGGTATCCAGCACTTTCTTTTCACTTTCGGCGTCCAGGGCCGAAGTTGCCTCGTCCAAAATCAGGATCTGCGGATCTTTGTATATCGCACGTGCGATACCAATCCGTTGTTTTTGTCCTCCGGATAAATTCATTCCCTGTTCGCGGATGATCGTCTGATAACGTAGTGGCAGTTCATCAATGAACATCTGCAGTCCGAGACGTTGGCAGATTTCATAAATGCGATCCAAATCGGGTTCTTCTTCTCCGAAGGCTATATTTGAAATAATGTCTCCCTCGAAAAGGTCTGTATGTTGCTGGACCGATGCAATTCTTGCTCTCAGAATCCTGTTTGACAGATGCTGAATACCAATATTACCGATCAGGATTCTTCCACCATCCGGAAAATATAATTTCTGAATCAGGGAAAGCAATGTGGATTTCCCGGATCCGCTTTCGCCTACAACAGCTATCATCTTTTTCACCGGAAATATGATATCTAATCCTTTGAAAACAACAGACCCCCGACCATAAGCGAAATGCACATTTTCTATAACCAGATCTCCTTCAGGAAATGATTCTGTTAGAGGCTCGTCATTTTGATCTTTTTCCAGATCGGTAATTTCAAAAAGCCGGTCAGCCGCAATAAATGCCTCCTGCAGGACTTTGTTCGTATGAATTAACGCCTGAACAGGAATCGCAAAAAAAGTGGAGATGGTGAAAAAAGAAATAAGTTCACCGGATGACAGCAGATGATCCATTACCAGATTTGCCCCACTCCAAAGTAATATGATCACAAGGAGACCGGTCATCCATTCTGACAGGTGCAACATCAACGATCCGTTACGATTACTCACAAAAACCGATTGTACGAGAGGATTAAACTTATTTTCACTCTGACGATTAAAAAATTCCTCCATTCCGAATCGGCGTATGGTTGAAATTCCCTGTATGGTTTCGACCAAATGGTTTTCGAAAACTGCTCCTGATTTCATTATTCCCCGTTGCCATTTTGCATTCACCCTGTTATTTATCCGATAAATTATGAGATAGAAAGGAACAAATAAAAGGCATAAGAGTGTAAGTTTCCAATGAAAGATAATCATGATGGCAAGACTAAGTAACACAGTCAATATGTTTATGATCATTCCCAGTGCAACATCATTTATGAATATACGGATACGCATCGCGTCATTTACCCTGCTGATGAGTTCACCGGTTCTCATAGTGTCGAAAAATCGTTGCGGCAGATTCAGCAAATGTCTGTAATAACCCAAAATAAGATTCCGGTCTACATATTGCCCGGTACGCAATGTGATCAATGATTTCAAATAACCAATAATGAATCGAATACAACATAAAAAGACCATGGTGAGTCCGAGTATCTTTAGCAGATTGTCGTTTGAATCGGGCAAAATTTCGTCTATGATCTTCAGAATATAATATGATGAGGAGAATCCAAGGCAGGTATATAGAATGGAAAGCAGAATGGCAAATCCCGTCATCCTTTTGTGTGGACGAACGAGTTGCCAGAACCTGAAGAAGGCAGATTTTTTCTTATTGCCGCGTTGAAATTCCGAAGTAGGGAGCAGTAAGAGAACAATTCCTGACCATTGCCTTTTAAAGGAATCCACCGCCGTTCTGAAAATTTTCCCGAAAGCAGGATCCATAAACCAGATATACCGGTCTGTAATTTTGTAAACAACAACAAAATGTTGCAAGCCATCTTTTGTGATCAGATGAAAAATGGCTGGAGTCGGAATTTGCGTAACAGCAACGCCAGCAGTCTTTGCTCCTTTGGCATTGAATTTTAATTGTTCAGCTGCTTCTATGAGTCCCTGTAAACTTGTTCCCCGTTTATCCGTCCCCGCATATTGCCTGATCAGGCTTACCGGCAGCTTTAGTCCGTAATACGAAGATATTGAAGCCAGACAGGCTGCACCGCAGTCCGATATATCGCTTTGTCTGATCTGGATAGATTTTTTCACGAGCGTTGATGCAAAAAAGATGATAAAAAGAGACTTCCTGTGAAGTCTCTTTATTTTCAGAAAAAATCAGGCGAATATCCCCACACTGATTTTGGATGTCATTCTAATTTTATCGTCAGGAGAAAAAATTTACAACCTTACCGGCAACATAGCCCAGCCAGAAGGCCACGCTTTCACCGGCCACAATGCTATTTGTTTCCGCTGAAGTCAATTCTTCGAATCCTGCGGGAAATTCGAATTTCAAATCGCTTCTCTGAGATGGCATCTTCTGCCTGCTTTTTAAACTCCATTTCATCTTTCTCATAAAAAATATTATTTTCTCCTACTCTTCGCAACATGCATGGGTTTCGGATTTCCCATCCGCAGCAAAATAGTTCGGGAGCCGGCAGAAAAAAATACCCTCTTATGGTAAACATTCTGAAGATAAAAAACCGAAATAAGGAGTAAGGCCTTATCTATCGGCAAAACTATTTTTATAAAAAAACAGTTGACTGGAAATTTTGATTTTAGAAAAGCTGCTCCTGCCTTTAAGCTTTGCGTTTTGCGTTTAAAAAATATATCAGTATAAAAATTCCCATTACGATCAGGGCTGTCAATGCAGTCCAGGGAGTGTCCAGGGCAATACTGATGGCGACAAAGGAATAGGCAGCAATAAAAATAACCGGGAGCAGGGGATATAACTTCATCCGGTAAAACTCTTCACCTTTCGGATGCACTTTTTCTTTTCTCAGTTTAAATATGGTTCCGGCCGAAGCTGCCATTCCAAAGCAATCCAGGAAAATGGTAAAACTCAGGATTCTGTCAAATGCCTTCATCCAAAAAACAATCAGCACACAAACAGCTGTGAACGCAGTCAGAGACGTGAACAGGACCTCGGTAGACCGGGTTCGCCGCGCAAAGACCTTTGGTAACACGCCATCTTCTGCCATGGCATACATCACCCGCGGGTTGCTCATCAGCAGAACATTCACATAAGCCAGAACCGAAAGAAAAAGAAAAATGGAAAGAATTTTGCCGGCTGCATCTCCGAATACATGAGCCGCCATTACGGACGCAATTCCTTTGGAATTCCGGAGTCCGTCCAGGCCGATCACCTTTATGTAAGCATAATTTATACTCAGATACAAAAGGATTATAATAAATATGCCCATAAATATTCCCCGCGGAATATTCTTACCCGGCTGCGAAATATCGGATCCGAAATTAATTGTTTGCTGATAACCGCCATACGTGAAGGAAACGGCAATCAGTCCCACACCAAAACCTTTCAAATATTCAATCCATCCGGGGAAAACGGAATGTTGGACTACCATTGATTTGGAATTGCCGGCAAAAAATATGGGAGTTATTAAAAGGATGACCAGCGAAATTTTTATGATCGTCAAAACATTTTGTGTTCGTGCACTCGTTTTCAATCCGAGCAGGTTCACGCCATAAAACAACACAATTGAAAACAATGCGATGATGATTTCCCTCGTCTGCAATGCCCCCGGATCGGTAACGGACGGAAATATAACACCCGAAATATATTCTGCCCCGATGAGTGCCACACCTGTCAGCGAGGCTGCATTTGATATTAATATGATACAATTAATGGCAAAGGCGATGGAAGGGTGATAACCGTAAGAAAAGATTCTGTAATAGCCGCCCGTTACCGGCAGTCTCGATCCGATTTCAGCGTATGTTAATGCACCGCACAATGCTACGATGCCACCGACAATCCAAGTAAAAAAAAACAGGAAGGTATCCGGTACATGTCTGGCTACATTGGCGGGTGTCCTGAATATTCCCATACCGATTACCAGACTCACAACAATCATCGTGCAATCAAATACGCCCAGCTTTTCATTTTTTGCCATGGTGCCTTTTAATCGTGCGTTTCCTGCAGAAACCTTAAGATAATGAAATATTCTTTTCTACTTTTGACAGGGAATAAAACCGAATAATGAAAAACTGGATTTGTGCAGCATTTTTGACAATTTCAGGATTCAGTTACGGGCAGGACAGTTCCAGATCATTCAAATTTCCAACGGCTGAAAAGCCGGGTACCGATACCATCGACAGAAAATTATTACAGGGGGTTGTCGTAAATGCTTATGAACAAAACCGCCGCCTGGCTGATGTATCCGCTGCTGTAGGTGTGATCACGACAGCCGAATGGAATCGTTACAACAGAATGAGTATCGTATCTGCGATGAATAGTATACCGGGTGTGCGTATGGAAGAAAGATCGCCCGGCAGTTATAGAATCAGTTTCAGGGGAAGCACATTACGTTCTCCATTTGGCGTCAGAAATGTGAAAGTATATCTCGACGGAATACCTTTTACCGATCCGGGGGGCAATACATATTTGACACAGCTGGCACCTTTCGATATGTATTCACTCGAATTAATCAAAGGTCCGGCTGGAAGTTTATATGGTGCCGCCACCGGTGGTGCTCTTCTGATTAAATCGAGACCGGATATCTGGCAAGCCGGATTTACCGCTGAATACAGTTACGGCAGTTTCAACAGCAACACGATCAATGCACAGGTACGATTGGGCAATCAGCTGGCTGGAAATATCATCAACTATTCTCATCAGACTTCGGACGGTTATCGAAATCATACCAATCTGCGCAGGGATATTGTTACCTGGGAATCCATATTGAAAAACAACGACAAACAAACACTCAGTACC
This sequence comes from Puia sp., assembly GCA_036496825.1. GTDB lineage: Bacteria > Bacteroidota > Bacteroidia > Chitinophagales > Chitinophagaceae > Puia. Next base: position 6,457 of record DASXKM010000186.1, read on the forward strand.
TACGCATTTTATGGTGATCTGTATTATCAGACACCCGGCGCCTTAACACTGGCCGAGTACAACGCAAATCCTAAGCAGGCGCGTCCTGCTGCAGGTGGCAATCCTTCTGCCGAACAGG
>DASXKM010000187.1:0-7069 GCA_036496825.1 Puia sp.
GTAACCAGCAAAACCAAGGGCGGTCTTATCGTAGATGTATTCGGAATGGAAACATTCCTGCCCGGATCACAGATCGACGTGAAACCGGTAACTGATTACGATCAGTTTGTTGGCAAGACCATGGAATTCAAAGTGGTTAAAGTAAATGATACGATCAAAAATGCCGTAGTATCCCATAAGGCATTGATCGAAAGCGATATCGAAGCACAGCGTGCGGAGATCATGAGCAAGCTCGAAAAAGGCCAGGTACTGGAAGGCACCATCAAGAACATCACCGATTTCGGTGCGTTCATGGACCTCGGCGGACTGGATGGTTTATTATATATCACCGATATCAGCTGGGGACGTATCAGTCATCCGAGCGAAGTACTCAAGCTGGATCAGAAACTCCAGGTGGTGGTACTCGATTTCGATGATGGCAAAAAACGTATCAGCCTCGGTTTGAAACAACTGACTCCGCATCCATGGGATGTGCTGCCTGAAACCATCAAGGAAGGCGAAATCGTGAAAGGCAAAGTAGTGAACATTGAAGACTACGGTGCTTTCCTCGAAATCATGCCGGGTGTTGAAGGGCTGGTTCACGTTAGTGAAATCACATGGGCCAATACGCCGATCAACGCAAAGGAATTCTTCAAACTGGGCGATGAACACCAGGCACGCATCGTGACGCTCGACAAGAATGCGCGCAAGATGAGCCTCTCCATCAAACAACTGAGCGAAGATCCATGGAGCACCATTGAAACAAGGTTCCCGCAGGGAAGCAAGCACAATGGTCTCGTGAAAAATATCACTCCATATGGTGTGTTTGTTGAACTCTCTCCAGGCATCGGTGGTATGATCCATATCAGCGATCTGAGCTGGCTGAAACGTTTCAATCACCCGTCAGAATATACTAAAGTCGGTCAGCATATTGATGTTCTGATTCTCAGCATCGATAAAGAAAACCGCAAACTCCAGCTGGGCCATAAACAACTGGAAGAAGATCCATGGAATGCGCTTGAAAACACATTTGCGATTGGAACGATTCATGAAGGAACCGTGACACGCAAAGATGACAAAGGTGCCCTGGTACAACTTCCGTATGGTCTCGAAGGATTTGCTCCGAACCGTCACCTTGCCAAAGAAGACGGCAAGCAGGTAATGGCAGATGAAACAGAGAAATTCATGGTGATCGAATTCGACCGCAATGAAAAACGTATCGTTTTGTCGCATACACGCATCTGGGAACAGGCCAAGGCCGAAGAGAAAGATGTTGCACGTAAGGAAGCAAAGACTGAATCTGAAAAAACCCGCAAGACAGTGAAAGCGATCCAGAGCAAGGTTGAAAAACCAACGCTTGGAGATCTCGGAGCACTTGCCGGAATTAAGGAAAAGTTGGAACAGGAAGAAAAAGGCAACGACGAACCCGCCAAGTAAGCGATCGTTTTCTGATATTAAAACCCTTCCCCGTTTTGGGGGAGGGTTTTTTGTTTTTAGTTAGGGAAGCGTAAAAGTTAAAAAGGAAAGACAGAGGATATTTATCTTCGGAGTTCAAATGGTCAGTCTTTGGCAACCGGCTGAAGCCGGCCGGATCACTGAATCTTTATTTCTAATAAAACATATCATGAAGATTGTATTATTTTTTGCAGCGGTTCTCCTGTCCATGAATACTTTCGCTCAGCCGTTACCGTTAGATCCGGCGATCCGGACCGGCAAGCTGCCCAATGGATTCACTTATTATATCCGGAAAAATACAGAACCCAAAAACCGGGTTCAGCTTTACCTGGTCAATAAAGTGGGGTCCGTACTCGAAGATGATAACCAGCGCGGACTCGCCCATTTCATGGAACATATGAGTTTTAATGGCACCACGCATTATCCAAAAAATGACCTCGTGCACTACCTGCAGGAATCCGGTGTTCGTTTCGGGGCCGACCTGAACGCGTATACAAGTTTTGATGAAACGGTTTATCAGTTACCGATACCTTCCGACAGTCCGGCTCTGTTGCATAACGGTCTGATGATTATGCGGGACTGGGCAGCCAATGCCACCCTGGATCCGAAGGAAATCAATGATGAACGCGGTGTTGTGCTGGAAGAGAAAAGACTGGGTAAAGGTGCGCAGGAGAGAATGCGTACAAAATATCTGCCTGTAATCTTAAATGATTCAAGATATTCCGATCGTATTCCGATCGGTACGGATTCGGTGCTGAATAATTTCCAGCGACCTGTTATCCTTCAATTTTATAAGGACTGGTACCGGCCCGATCTCCAGGCGCTGATTGTTGTGGGAGATATTAATGTAGACAGTATGGAGATACAGATAAAGAAATTATTCGGTGATTTGAAAAATCCTGAGAAAGAAAGACCAAGAGTAAAATATAAGGTACCATTAAATGGCAAAAATCAATTTGTAGCTGTTACGGATAAGGAATTTCCATACACTGTATTTGAAATTCTGATTAAGCATCCAAAAATGCCGGAGGGCACCAGGCTGCAATATTATGAATCTGTGAAACGCACTTTATTCAATCAGATGCTGGCAGGACGTTTTGCGGAACTTTCGCAGAAACCCAATCCGCCATTTATACAGGCGGGGGCGGATATGAGTGGTTTTCTGGGTGGACTCGATGCATTTTCGGTATTTGGCGTGGCCAAACCAGGGCAGCTGGAAAATAGTTTTAAAACTGTCTGGCAATTGATATTACAGGTAAAGAAATTCGGATTTACGCAGACCGAACTGGACAGGGCAGGTGCGAGTTATCTGAGCGCACTTGAATCTGCGGTAAAAGAAAAAGATAAACGAAACTCTGAAGATCTGGTTCAGGAATATACCCGGAATTTTCTGGTCGGTGAACCGGCGCCTGGTATTGAAATGGAATATGAACTCACGAAAACCTATTTGTCTGTTGCAAAGATTGAAGATATCAATGCACTCTGTCCCGTTATTATCAGTGACAGCAACCGGGATATGATTATCATGGCCCCGCAAAAAGACAGCGCATCGCTGCCGTCTGCAGCAACCGTGAATGGCTGGTTTAGTGAAGTGGCAGCCATGAAGATCATTCCCTACGCAGATAAGGTTTCCAGCGAACCACTTATTTCCATTCAGCTTGCCGGAGGGCATATCAGTCATGAGAATAAGATTGAAAAACTCGGCATCACGGAACTCACGCTGAGTAACGGGTTAAAAGTTATTTTGAAGCCGACCGATTTTAAAAATGATGAGATCCGGTTTAAAGCCTATAGTCCTGGTGGCACGTCGCTTTATTCTGATGCGGAATTTGAATCAGCATCCAGTGCGACCGGTCTGGTGGAAAATATGGGTCTTGGACAATTTACGCCTACTGATCTGGAAAAGAAACTGAGTGGTAAAATCGTTGGGGTAGGACCATATATTGCTGAAAGATTTGAAGGTGTGGAAGGATCCAGTTCACCAAAGGATCTCGAAACGGCGATGCAGCTGATCTATCTCTATTTTACTTCCCCCCGAAAAGACAGTTCATTATTCAATAATGTGATCGAGCAGTCTATTTCTGCCATTGCGGACCGAAACAGCGATCCGAAGAGTGTGTATGCGGACACGGTAGCGGCTGTACTGGGTGATTATAATATCCGGAGAACAGGACCTTCCATTGAAAAATTACGAAAGATCGATCTGGACAAATCGCTGAAAATTTATAAAGAACGATTTGCCAATGCGGGTGATTTCACTTTTGTATTTGATGGTAATTTTAATGTGGACAGTATAAAGCCATTACTGGAAAAATATCTCGGGTCTCTTCCTTCAACCGGTCAGAAGGAGGAAGCACGCAATCTCAATATTCATATACCTCCGGGGAAAATAACCGCCATTGCAAAAAAAGGAAAGGAGCCCCAGGCATCGGTACGGCTGGTGATCAGTGGTAACTACAAATATTCACCTGAAACGAATATACAGTTAACCGGCCTGAGTGAAATTCTGGAATTCAGATTGCTTGACCGGCTGAGGGAAAAAGAAGGTGAAACCTATAGTCCACGGGTATCCGTGGTGTATAATAAAAACCCATTAAACAGATATTCATTTACCATTTCATTCGGTTGTGCGCCAGAGAACGTTGATAAATTAATTGCAGCCACCAAGGAAGAAATCAACCAATTGAAAACAGAAGGCGTCACGGCGGGTGATATAACCAAATTTTCGACAGAGGAATTCCGTCAGTATGAACTGCATCTCAGAGACAACGGATATTGGCTGAGCTGGCTCACAAATCAGACTGAGAACGGGGATGATTTGCAGGAAGTTTTAAAATATCCGGCGCTGATAAAAGAAGTTACGCCCGCATCGGTGAAAGCTGCTGCGAATCTTTATCTGAATGAAAACAATTTTATCAAGTTGTTATTGATACCGGAATAATTGTTAATTGTCAATTGTCAATTGTTAGTTGGCGGCTGGCGGTTGGCAGTTGGCAGTTGGCGGTTGGCGGTTGGCGGTTGGCGGTTGGCGGTTGGCGGTTGACTAAAAAATTGATTTGCAAATGTACATTGATCAATGGGTTTAAAATTCGAAATAGAAACGCTGAGTCTTCGGGCAGATATTATTGAAGAGCTGTCGGAGCTCATCATAGAAGTAGTTGCGAATGGCGGTTCGGTCAGTTTTATGCATCCATTGTCAAAGAAAGCGGCAGTGGCTTTTTGGGAGGCCTCACTCGCATCAGCGGACCGCGGCGAACGGGTCGTATTTGGCGCCAGAGAGAATGGGAAACTGATTTCTACTGTTACACTTTTGGTAAATTGTCCGGAGAACCAACCTCACCGGGCCGAGATTGCGAAACTCATGACAAAGGTTGACAAACGGGGACAGGGCGTTGCACGCGCCCTCGTAACAGCCGCTGAACAAATGGCGGCAAAGAAAGGAAGAACACTTTTAAATCTTGATACAGCTGCCGATGAAGGCGCGGCGGGTTTTTATGAGAGCCTTGGATTTAATAAATCCGGCGTGATCCCGGACTATGCACTGAAACCATATGGGGGACTGACTGACACTATAATATTCTGGAAACGAATAGGAGTCAATAATTAATCATTGACTCTCAGTTTTTTTCAACAAACAACGCCCGAAGTTCGTGCGCGTCCTGTGCTTTCATTTTTCCTCCAAGTACTAACCGTAGCTGCCGTCGGCGGAGAGCTCCTTCAAATAATTTCAGTTCTTCCTCCGTTTCAGGCAGAAGTCCGGGGACTGTTTTTGGCTTGCGATCCATATCCAGCGCTACAAATGTATAATAGGCTTCGTTGCTTTTATATTTCTGCTGATTTATGAAATCCTCCCCCCAAACATTCAAATGGACTTCCATGGATGTGCTAAAAGCACGACTCATAGCGGCATGAATATGTACTGCATTACCCAGCTTTATAGGATTCTCAAATGAGATATTGTCTACAGAAGCGGTTACTACCGGTGAATTGCAATGCTTGCCTGCACAGAGTGCGGCAGCAATGTCCATCCAGTACATCAACCGGCCGCCCATCAGGTTACCAAATACATTCGTATCGTTGGGAAGAACGATTTCTGTCATGATGATCTTTGAATCTCCGGGTGTTTTTGTCATTTTATTTTTTTTGGTTGACGGTTGGCGGTTAATCTTTGACCGTTGACTGTTGACCGTTGACCGTTTATCGTTTATCGTTAATCGTTTAACGTTAATCGTTTCATCTTACTATATAACAACCTGTTCGCAATTTTTCAGAAAATTCTCATCAATATCAGCACCGATGCCGGCAATTTCGGGAACTTCCAGGAAATATCCCTTGTACTGCACCCCGCCTGTCACAGGATCCACCTGATGTCCCAGCAGACAGGTATCCATATCATAAAAATGAATATTGTTCTGCGAAAGCGCGAAATGCGCAAAGGCGGTAAGAGCCAGTCTGCTTTCCAGCATGCCACCCATCATACAGGGGATATTATTTTTTTCGCATACTGCATTGATGCGAATGGCTTCCGCGATACCACCCGATTTTGAAAATTTAATATTTATATAATCACAGGCGCCGGCATCGATCAGCCGCTCCGCATCATGATGATTAAATGCACTTTCATCCGCCATAATTTTTATTGGTGAAATTCTTCGAAGTGCCGGTAGCAAATGATCGTTCCATTGTCGCATCGGCTGCTCACAGAATTCAATATCACAATCAGCCATTTTCACCAGTATGTCTTTCGCTGTTTCGTAATCCCAACCCTGGTTTGCATCAATGCGAAGTTTGACAGATTCGCCAACGGCAGCGCGAATTTTCTGAATACGTATCAGATCGGTATTACCTTCTTTGCCCAATTTTACTTTTATTATCCGGACTCCATGGTTTTTAAATTCTACCGCCCTGGCTGCCATCTGATCAGGTTCGCCGATTCCAATGGTAAGATCGGTTTCCAGAATTTTTTTATTTCCATTCAGGAATTTATATAAGGGAAGTCCGGCTTTTTGGGCAGAGAGATCGTAAAGTGCCATATCGAAAGCACTCTTGGCCGTTGCGTTGAAAGCGGTGAAATTATCCAGCTCCTTTAATCTTTCCGGAATGTCGAGCGCGTTCCGGTTTTTCCACAGAGCTGCAAATTCCCTGGCCATTTCAAAACAGGTGGCCTGGGATTCGCCGGTTATCAGCGGGAATGCAGAGCATTCGCCGACACCTGTCAGGCCATCATCTGTTTCCATCCGGATAAAAAGATTTTGCGCATGATACATTGTTCCCGTTGCGATCTGAAACGGATGCATGGGAATCGATAGTTTGTAAATGCGGGTATTTAGAATTTTCATTTTTAAAGCTTAAAGCATAAGGCTTAAAGCGTAAAGCTTTTTTGTGAATCGCCTGCCCGAAAATGATTTTCAGCAAGCGAATTTATGTATGAGTGTCTGCAATTCTGATTTTATCTTTTTGTTTAATCTTTTTGCTAAAAATAAATTTATGCGTTCTTTAATCTTGCATTAGTTTTAGGCTTTGGGCTTTAGGCTTTAGGCCTGAAGCTTCAGGCTTTAAGCTTTAGGCATGACAGACCCTGTTGTTTCTTTCGAAAATACAGAAAATGCATTTGCATACAAATCAGATGCGGATC
>DASXKM010000188.1:0-6581 GCA_036496825.1 Puia sp.
CGGTTACGGTCAATATCTTCTGGATATTATCAACCACCCATAATGAGAGGATAACTATGAAAAAAATTCTTGTAACAGGAGGCTGTGGTTATATCGGGTCACATACCATTGTGGATCTTATTGAGAATGGTTTCGAAGTGATCTGCGTTGATAATAATTCAAGATCAAACCCGCGGATTCTGGAAGGCGTTCAAAAGATTACGGGGAAGAAAATTAAAAATTATAAAGTGGACCTCTGTAATCTGGATGATAGCTTTGCCATTTTCCACGAGAACCCCGACATCGCCGGCATTGTGCATTTTGCCGCTTTCAAATCTGTAGGCGAATCCGTTGAAAACCCACTGTTGTATTTTGAAAATAACCTGATGTCACTGATTAACCTGTTGAAATGTGTTCAGGAATTCAATATTGCCAATTTCGTTTTTTCTTCTTCCTGTACTGTCTATGGCAATACTACAGAAATTCCGGTCACTGAAACCACAACTCCAAGACCTGCTGAATCGCCCTATGGATATACCAAGCAAATGGGAGAACAGATCATCAATGAATTTTCGAAATCCTCCGATTCAAAATGTATTTTACTACGATATTTCAATCCGGTAGGCGCTCATCCGTCGGGTCTGATTGGAGAACTACCCGTCGGGCGGCCTTCAAACCTCGTGCCTGCCATAACACAAACAGCTATCGGGAAACTTCCTCAAATGCAGGTATACGGTGATGATTATCCTACGAGAGACGGTTCCTGCATCCGGGATTATATTCATGTGTCTGATATAGCACACGCGCATACGCTTGCGCTAACATATATGTTAAAGGGAAAAATCAATAGCCAATGTGAAGTGTACAATCTCGGAAGCGGCAATGGTACAACAGTGTTGGAAGCGATTCACGCATTTGAAAAAATCAGCGGCTTCCCGCTAAATTATGTAATCGGTCCGCGTCGTCCGGGGGACGTGGTTTCTATTTACGCAAACAATGATCTCGCAAAAAATGTGCTGGGCTGGACACCAAAATATTCACTGGAAGATATGCTGTCAACTGCCTGGAGATGGGAACAGAAAATTAAAATGGATGAGTCTTTTTATAATAGTAAATTTTCAGAACTGAATTGATTCTGATTGGAATTCAACCAACAAAACATGATCACTGTAACTGGACAGAAAGATACGCGAAGCGGATTCGGAGACGGAATTATGGAAGCAGCCCGTAAAAATCCAAATATTGTAGCTCTGACGGCCGACCTGGCTGGTTCTTTGAAACTGAATCAGTTCATCAAAGAATTTCCCGATCGGTTTTTCCAGTGCGGAATTGCTGAAGCTAATATGATCGGAGTGGCATCGGGTTTAACCATCGGAGGTAAAATTCCCTTTACTACAACTTTTGCAAATTTTTCAACAGGCCGTGTTTATGACCAGATTCGCCAATCCGTTGCATACTCCGGAAAAAACGTGAAAATCTGTGCTTCACATGCTGGTCTTACGCTCGGCGAAGACGGTGCTACGCATCAAATTCTCGAAGATATCGGTATGATGAAAATGCTTCCTGGAATGACCGTCATTGTACCTTGTGACTATGCCCAGACAAAGGCAGCAACGATTGCCATTTCAGAACTTGATGGTCCAGTTTATCTTCGTTTCGGCCGGCCAGTCTGGCCAATTTTTACTTCAGAAATGGAATTCAAAATCGGGAAGGCCCAACTCTTTACTGAAGGTAAAGATGTTTCCATCTTCGCCTGTGGACACCTGGTTTGGATCGCGCTGGAAGCAGAAAAAATTTTGCAAGAAAAAGGAATATCCGCCGAAGTCATAAATATCCATACTATCAAACCACTGGATTCAGAAGCCATTCTTAAATCTATCCGCAAAACGGCTTGCGCTGTAACTGCAGAAGAACATAATATTATCGGCGGACTGGGAGACAGCATTGCGCAAACCGCATCAAAAACTAATCCAGTCCCCATTGAATATGTGGGCACAAATGACACATTCGGGGAAAGCGGAACGCCTGTACAATTGTTGGCAAAATACGGACTGGATGCTGCACATATTGTAACAGCTGCCGAGAAAGTGATTGCCCGGAAAAATAAATAATTCATTAATTAGTTTGGATTTAAAATCCAGATCCCGAATGGCGGAAAAGAGAACGGATACGGAGTTACTGGCTTTATTTCGAGAACCGGCTACCAAGGAGAAAGCTTTTACTGAGATTGTAAAAAAATACCAGGAAAAGCTCTATTGGCATATCCGTCGCATGCTGGTGGATCATGACGATTCAAATGATGTCATGCAGAATGTGTTTATCCGGGTCTGGAATGCCCTTTCAGGCTTCCGGGAGGATGCGCAACTGTATACATGGCTGTACCGGATTGCCACAAATGAATGTCTGACTTTCATCGAACGGCAAAAGAAAAAAGCTACGAGTTCGCTGAATGATCTTGAATCCGGACTAAGTAATAAGATTCGGGCGGACAAGGATTTTGATGCCAATAAGCTAGAGTGGAAATTGCAATTGGCAATTCAGCAACTTCCTGAAAAACAAAGAGTTGTATTCACTTTACGATATTACGACGATATGCCTTATGAGGAGATGAGCCGAATCCTGGACACCTCAGCCGGAGCATTGAAAGCATCGTATCATCATGCGGCCAAAAAAATTGAAGATTTTATATTGAATCATTAAACTTTGATCACTGTACAGAGTCTTATTGACGCGATGGAAAGCAAAAATGAAATATTAACAGAATTATTTGAAATAGCTCCTTTTTTGGGAAAGGAAGGTGCTTTGATAGCTCCCTATGTCGCGCCCGCAGGTTATTTTGAAGATTTTGCGGACATTCTGATGTACAGAATTCGTTTTGAAGCGGAAGGTTTTGGTGAAATAAATAATATTTCTTCCCCGGAGGAGATTGCGGAAGTCTCCCCACTGCTCGCCGGATTAAAAAACAAGAATCCATATCAGGTTCCCATCGGGTATTTCCAAAACCTGAACACCAGCGTTCGGATTGCAGAAGACATTCCATCGAAATTAGTTGCGGCACCGGGATTCAATAGAATTAAAAAGATTTCCATCCCGATGAGGATTGTACGGTATGCTGCGGCTGCCTGCATCATCGGAATGATTGGAATTACTACGTTCAATTTAACGCATCACCAGATTGCTGATCCGATCAAAGGTTTAACAACGGTCAGCGATCAGGATATGGCCAACTACCTGGATATCGATGATGTTCACTGGACACCTGATAATACTTCTTCGTTGGAAACGTCAACCGTTAATTTGAGCGATAATGATATTCATGATCTTTTAAGTAGTGTGCCGGATGTGGAGCTCGAACAATATTCTCTTTTATTGCCGGAACAAAAACCATCCGTAAATTGATCCCTGATGAAGAGAATTTTACTTTTGGCTAGTCTTGCTTTTTCATTTTTGATTGGTGTGGCACAAAATGGGAACCGGCTCGAGGCGCTCAAGATTGCCTATATCACCAGAAGGCTCGATCTGAGTCCTGAAGAAGCCCAGAAATTCTGGCCGATCTATAATCAATACGCTGATGAATTTAAGCGGGCGAGACAGGATGCGATCCGGAATAATAAAAGTGAAATCGAACTGGATGAATCCCTGCTTAACATACGAAAGAAATATAGTACACTTTTCGGTCAGGCCATCTCACCTCAAAAGATAGATATCTTCTTCAAATCCGAAAAAGAATTCGGAGCATTCGTTCAGAAAGAAATGGAACGGAGACAATTGAAGAATCAGCGAAGGTTGCAGGACAGTCCTTAAGCCGGAGGATAAAGGCTGGCAGTTTATTTTTTACTTTCATTTCATTAAACGTAAATCTTAAGATCAGGTATCCAGCCTGGTGCTTTCTTTCGCCAGCTTAACTAACGGTTAATTCCGGTTGCCTATTTTTGCTGATAGAGGAATCAGATTATATTGCGACCTGAATAATCTATTTAACACTCGCATGAGAAAATTATTATTCGCCGCATTTGTTCTTTCAACTCTAAACTTATATGCGCAGGATAGTTCCAGACACATATTGCCGGATACCGTCCAACAAGTAATGCCAGGCAGAACCAACCGCCCTGATCAACTTAAGAAGCCCTATATCATTCTGATTTCGGCTGATGGTCTCCGGTATGATCTGGCAGATAAATATCATGCAGAAAATCTGATTCGACTTAGAAATTCAGGAGTGACTGCTGAATATATGCAGCCCGTATTTCCATCCCTCACTTTTCCAAATCATTACAGTATTGCTACCGGTGAGTATCCATCACATAATGGGATCGTAGATAATAATTTTTATGACCCGGCCCGCAATCAGTTGTACCGAATGAGTAATAAGAAAGGGGTGGAGGACAGTTCATGGTATGGGGCAACACCTCTCTGGGTATTGGCCGAAAACCAGGGTATGCTGTCAGCCTGCTTTTACTGGGTAGGCGCTGAAGCCGCGATCCGTGGTGTACGGCCAACTTACTATTATAAATTCAACAGCCTGATCCCTATGAAAGCTCGTATCCAGGATGTGCGAAACTGGCTTTCATTGCCTGAAGAAATAAGACCCCACCTGATCACTTTTTATATTCCGGATGTAGACCATGAAGAACATATGCACGGAGTAGATTCGAAGCAGGTGGAAGATGCAGTGCAATTTGTTGATAAATCCATCGCCCGTTTGGTTCGGAGCATCGATTCACTAAATCTACCGGTGAGTTATGTTTTTTTATCCGATCACGGTATGATAAATATCGATACCCTGCACACGCTTACGCTTCCAAAAGCAATCGATACCAGCAGATTCGTTATTATGAAATCCCAACCAATCGTTCATCTTTATGCGAAAAACCACGCTGATATATTGCCAGCTTACAAAATATTAAAATCTGCTGCGAAGGATTATGATCCTTATCTGGCTACAAATACGCCAACCCGATGGCATTACAGTAAAAAAGATGACCGCTTTAACCGTATCGGAGATATCATTCTGGTCAGTCACGCGCCAAAAGTTTTTAATCTGACAGGCCGGCATCTGGATCCGGCTACCCATGGTTTCGATCCGGCACTCCGGGAAATGCATGCTACGTTTTACGCCTGGGGACCGGCATTTAAAAAGAAGCTGAAGATCCGGGGATTTGAGAATATACATATTTACCCCCTGATAGCAGACATATTAAAGCTGAAGCTTACCGAACCGGTAGATGGCGACCTGAAAGTCTTAAAACCGATTCTAAAATAATAATGCCAGACCCTGTCGAACAAAAGGATTAACGAGCAGTTTCATTTTTCGGTCAATATATAGATTCTGGAATTTCCCAAGGAATAATATTTAGCGAGCGATATTTAATTGCGATTTAGCGTTTCCAGGTTGGATTTTTTATATCATGGTAGAACAGGAAGGTCCAGTCTTCCTTTTGTCCCTGATTCCACCATTTTTGGCGTAAATCCATACATTTTTTCCCGTCATAATCGTATTTAGCTACAAAGCGGTTCTTCATCTGGTTCATCTGAGGAGCCACATCTCCACCAAAAAAAACATGTTCTTCATCAGCCTCTATATGAAAAACCTGATGGAATGGACAGTGGCCACCGGTCAGTTCGTATCGGATATAACTATCTATCAGACCACTTCCTTCAAGTTTAACAAGATTGGATAAATTTTCAAGAAAGGCAAACGAGTCCGGTTCGTAGCTGGGAAATCCTTTTTCGAACGCATATTCCAGCTCACGTTGTTGCACAAAGTAGATAGCCTGGGGAAAAGATGCCACCCGCGTTCCGTCATCCAGCCTAAGGCTCGCGCCGCTCACGTGATCTTTATGTAAATGGCTTAATAAAACTTTTGTAACTGAATCCGGATCCACTCCCGCTTTTCGGATGAGTTCTTTGATCTGCAGCGTACCACCCTGTTTAAAGCCCAAGCCGGTATCCAGCAAAAGAACGTCTTTTTCTGTTATTACCAGAAAGGGTTGAATTTCGACCAGCAGACTACCAGCTGGCCGCTTTTGTAAATCGTCTGTTTCCGGATCGAATGGTAGAAAATCTTTAGTCTTGTCAATTGTAAAAGCGCCTTCTGACAGTGGAATTATCCGCATTGCGCAAAGATAACTCTGGGGAGTTACAGGAGTATAAGAGTATAAGAGTGTAAGATTTTTTGACCATTCATGTACTCTTATATTCTTATACTATCTTAAGACCATCTGCCTGTCGGCATCAAGACGCGCAAGAATAAACAGCATGACACTAAAAGTGAGAAGTGAAGTCCCTCCGTAACTAACAAATGGAAGGGGAATTCCGATCACCGGTGCAAGTCCGATCGTCATGCAGATATTGATGGAAATATGGAAAAAATACACAGAAGCCACCCCATAGGCATAGGCCCGACTGAAAACGGATCGTTGTCGCTCCGCAATGGTAACAATCCGCAAAAGAAGTAAAATATAAATCGTCAGGAACACGACGCTGCCGACAAAACCAAATCCCTCTCCGATCGTACAGAAAATAAAATCTGTTCGCTGCTCCGGCACAAAATCATAGCGAGTCTGAGTACCCTTTAAAAGACCCTGTCCAAAAAGTCCGCC
>DASXKM010000189.1:0-2335 GCA_036496825.1 Puia sp.
GGAATCATTCTTTTTAACATGGGTTTGTTCACCCGACTGCACAATGAAGGAGAAGTAATTTTTATTCTTTGCCACGAGATTTCACACTACGTTCTGCTTCATTCAGAACATCACATGCAGCAATATGTGGCGATCTTAAATTCTCAGGAAATACGGGAAGCAATTCGTAGTATAAAAAAATCAGAATATCAGAAAGGTCAGCAATTCGAAAGTCTGACGAAAGGACTTGCATTCAACAGTCGCCGGCATAGCAGGGATCACGAATCGCAGGCCGATTCGATGTCGGTGGAACTAATGCGCCACACATCATATAAAGTATCTGATGCGTTGGCTGCATTGGAATTACTGGATACGATCGACAATGACCCGTTAAATATGTCAGTCTACCTTCCGGAAGTTTTCAAAAGTCCCGAATATCCTTTCAAAAAAAAATGGATCGCTTATGATCAGGGTCTGCTGGGCGGTCACGCCGTTTTAAAAAAAGAAACGATGTCAGATTCGATGAAGACGCACCCGGATTGTCAAAAACGAATTGTGCTTCTGACTGCGTTAACAAAATCCTGGTCACAACCGGCAGCCCGACATTTTTTAATAGACTCTGTTCAATTTTTATCCTTACAAAATCGCTTCCGATATGAGACAATTGAATATTGTTATCAGACGAAAAATTACACGAGATCGCTCTTTCTTACATTGGAATTATTAGCCGGTCATTCCGATGAACCCTGGCTGGTTAACGAAGTAGGATTGGTTTTTAATGGAATGTACAACGCTCAAAAAAAACATTTGTTAAGTAAAGTAGCTGAGCTGCCCGCTCCTTATTTCACGGAAAATTATAATCTGGTATTGCAGTTTATACAAAATCTTTATCCCGAAGAAATGATCTCTGTCAATTACTACTTCCTGAAAAAACACTATCCGCAACTGGACTTTTATAAACCATATCATACCACATTTGAAAACAGTCAGCAACTTTTTAAAAATTAACCCCATAATAGAAGCCGTATGAATCACCTTCCAAAAAGAGGACAGTTCCTTATTTCTTTGACTCTGATTTTCCTTGCCAGTTTTTTTGCAAAGGAGGCGGATGCTCAGGATAAACTAAGTTTCGATAAAGTGTATACCGTTTATTTAAGAAACAGTGGTACCATTACCCAACAGGGTCAGATAAAAGGATATTTTTTCCTTTATCAGAGTGATAAGGTAGATAAGCATACCAATGAATACACGTTACAGATCCTGGATGAAAACCTGAATAAGGTGAGCAGCATCAAATTTGAGGATTCCAAAACGCTCAGCCTGCTTGAATCGGCGTATGATGGCACCAGTATCTCGTTTCTATTTAAGAACGTAGAATCTAATACGTTGGATATGAAGATCTACACGTTGGATGGGAAGTTAAAATACACTTATTCCCGTCTTTTCGATAAGCAAACAGAAGATCTCATGAAACAATATGCAGCCATGCATACCGATCAGGGCACAAATAAAAATGTTTTCGATATCAGGGGAAGTGGCTACGCTTCGGTTTTACCACTGAGGGATGGAAGTCACCGTTCTTATGAAGTGGATTTTTATTCTTCGCAAAGCAAAAAACAATGGACTTATACACCGATGGATGAAGAAAAATATGCATTCGCAGAATACCTCGGCAGCACAGATAGTCTGGTCATTATTGAGGTTATGAAGAAAAACCGAGCCCTCAGCGGGCAGGTCACATCACATTTGGTTGGCCTGAATTTTATAACCCGGAAAAAAGTGTTTGAAATCGAAGAGGGCAGGGAACAATATAAGATCGTACCGGCAAATGTTTCCTCGCTTCCCAATGGCAATATGCTTGTGATGGGATCGTATTATAACAAGAATGAAAGTATCGTGAAAGATTATGGACTCGGCATCGCGATGTATGAATTATCCACTGACGGAAAAGTGATCAACAAGACTTTTAATTCATGGGATGGAGATTTTTCACGATTTCTGCATACCGGCAGCAATGGTAAAATAGACGATGTCGGATATTTATATGTACACCGGATGATCAGGACGCCGGACAATAATTTATTTGTGGTTTGCGAAGGGTATAAAAAACAGGCAAGCGCCGGTGGTATTGCATTGAGTGTACTGGCGGGTGCTCCCTCGGGTGCTACAAAAGTTGTGGTAACGGATCTGGTGATCATGCAGTTCGACCCCGCCTATCAGATTACCGGAGCAACTGTCTATACTAAAACACACAATACGGCATTTGGCGGACCGGCAAGTGACTATAACAGTCAGCATGCTCTTGCCGCTGTCATTAAAGCGCTTGGTGGCTTCGACTATGAATTCACTACCGGAG
>DASXKM010000190.1:0-5238 GCA_036496825.1 Puia sp.
ATGATTTCCAGATTACATACCTTTTCGCGAAATATTTTATTTATTTTTCAGTGTTATAAAAACGCAAATACAAAGGATTGTCATTTCTCCGAGACATAACCAATACACAAAAGACTGATCATGAGCTGGCCAACCAGTACAGACAGGATGGTGATGTCAGGATTTTAGGCGAATTGTATCAGCGATATATGGACCTGATTTACGCAGTTTGCCTGAAATATCTGAAAGAACCGGCAGAAGCGCAGGATGCCGTCATGGGTATTTTTGAAGAACTTGTTTCTAAATTAAGAAAGCACGATGTGAATTATTTTAGAGGATGGCTTTATACGGTGGCAAAAAACCATTGTTTAATGATGTTGCGTTCAAAAAAACAAATACGAATTACGCAAATACCGGAATTTATGCAATTTGTCGAAAATCCTCATCTGGAGAATGTGATGGAAAAAGATTTGAATCTTAACCGTTTGTCAAAATGTATAGAAGAACTTTCACCGGATCAGAAACAAACTGTTCAATTGTTTTACCTGGAAGAAAAATCTTATAAGGAAATTGCAGGTATAACCCAAACCGAATGGAATAAGGTCCGTAGCCTCGTTCAGAATGCAAGAAGAAATCTTAAAATCTGTATGGACAAAAATGAATTATCCGACGATTGAATCCGGAAAATACAAAAATGGAGGAAGAAAAAAATAATAATAAATATTCAGCGGAGTATATCCGTAAATACCTTGAAGGACAATTGTCAGATCAGGACATGCAGGCATTGGAGAAAGAAGCACTCGAAGATCCTTTCCTGGCCGATGCGATCGAAGGATTCGAAGAAAGCCGGAAACACAGTGTTTCTTTTGAAACAGGAATCGCAGATTTAAAGACTAAACTGGAGAAAAGAATCATTCAGCGAAAACGAAAAACAGGAATATTGTTACGGTTCTCGACATGGCAGGTTGCCGCTTCCTTTTTAATAATCATCGGGTTGGGTATATTCATGGTTACTTATATAAATAAAAAACCCGGCATCTCAAATTCAAACGCTCAACCTGATACAACATCCGCATCACTCAATCATCTTCCAGAGGAAAATATAAAAAGGGACGATAGCTTAAAACAGGATGATCAAATCATTGCGTCTGCCAAACCCCTGAAAAAAGAGAAGTTTTCTGAATATAAAAAAGTAAAAACGTTCATTCGAAAAACGGAAGAATCTTCATCCGACCAAAAAACGGGAAAGTCTGCAGCAACTGTTCCATCCGAAGTTTTCACAGATACCACGCATGAAACCGAAAAATCGGAAGATTTAGCAAAAAAAGAAATTACTGCACCGCCTGCCGCTGCGTCGAAAACAGATTCCAGGAATGAAGAGAATTCGGGAATCAACAACAAACCCATTGCGGGAATTAACATCGAACCCATTGCCGGTCCTTCCGGGAATTATATCAAAGGAGTAGTGACTGACGACAGGGGCAGGCCCATCCCTTTTACGGAAGTGAATCTGAAAGGAACCAACAGACGTGTTTTTACCGATACCGCGGGATTCTTTAAACTGTATATGAAAGATCCAAGACTGGCGGCCATCATATTTGTGCAGCCATCCGGATTTGAATCCGTTTCTGCCGAGCTGAAGCCTGACAGCAACATAACAAATACGATTCAGATGCATCCGTCATCGGTGGTCCTCAATCGGGTAACTTTGTTGAAATATAATAAGCCGGCATCAATCACCGGTTGGAATGCCTTTTACAGTTTTATCGACAGCAACAAAAAAATAAACACAGCGGACTCGTTGCTAAAGGGTGAGGAAATCATTTCATTCCTCTTGCATCCGGATGGAAAATTATCTTCATTCAAGGTTGAAAAATCGGTTTCACCAGCTCATGATGCAGAAATTCTTCGTCTCCTACAAATGGCTCCCGCGTTGAAGTCGCAGGAAAAAAAGAAAAAGAGATTCCAATTAGAAATCTATTTTAAATAAGAAAGGCCCGTTACTCACGGGCCTTTTCTCATTGCTTACCTGTTAAACCACGAACTGTCAAACAAAGAATTAAAAACTTTCATATTATTGATACCCCGGGTTCTGTTTCAGGTAAATCGTTCCGGTTGAGTTTTCCGCATCAATTTCATTTTGCGGTATGGCAAAATATTCATTGACTCCCTTTGTAAACACCGCTGTATTATTCACCAGATAGAAAGAATGTCTGTTTTTTTCCACCGCAACATAAGCATTAAGGATTGCGGCCATGGTACCGGTTCCGTTATCATATCTCGCTAAGTCGAAGAATCGTTGTCCTTCGATAGCCAGCTCAAGTCTTCTTTCAAAATAAATGGCATTGAGTGCATCTGTCTTTCCCATTGAACTAAATGCTCCGGCTGGATAGGGGCTCACTTTATAATTGTCCCCCGGTGTAGTTTGAGGTGAATAAGTACCGTTATCGGCATCATAGGTTGCGTTCAGATATACATACCCGGCGGGATTAGCAGCCCGCTGGCGAACCATATTTACATATGATTCTGCCTGATCCAGAGTTCCTATTTGAGCTTCGCATTCCGCATCCCATAATAAAACATCGGCAAAGCGGCAAAGATTTACATTATTAGCTGCAACTTCCGCAGCACCCCAGAAAACTGTTTCTGTAGAAGAATATTTGCCCTGCTGGCTCAATGCGTATGCATTCTTTTTCGGAACAAAAAATCCGTCATTGGTCTGGTCGCGAATCCAGGTTGTGTCAATAGTTCCCCAATCGAAATATGGTTTACCTGGTCTTCCGACAGCCCAGTCGAGTCGTGGATCAACAGTACCGGTCCAGGGATTTGTGCTGGAGCTTACGAGTGGATCGTTATTGAAACTTCCATCCAGTAATGGAAGACCATTGGCATCTGTCTTATACGCCTGAACAAGATTCCAGGAAGGATTATTAAATCCGCAACATCCCGGGCCATGATTGTATGGATAATTTAATTCGTCACCCGTATTCCCATTACCACCGTTCGTTGCGGTGGCTGATCCATCATTTACAGAAGTCTGACATTGAAAAACCGCTTCTGGTCCGGTCTTTTGTGTAGCCGGATCAAAATTGGTTTGATAGATAGGCGAGAGTGCGTATTTGACACCGCTTGACGTGGTACCGCTGGCAATAATCTGATCCAGCAGTGGCTTTGCACTGGTATAATCGTGCTGATACATATATGCTTTTGCAAGGAAGGCCATCGCAGCCCATTTATTCACCCTGCCGATATTTGGCTGTGTGTTTGGTAAATTATCTGCCGCATATTTTAAATCAGCCACAATGTTAGGCCAGATATCAATATACTGACCGCCGGAATAATTGGGGACATTCAGATTGTTATTTACATACGAAACGTTTTCATCCACGTATGGAAAATTATTCCACATTTTTTTTCCTTCGAAATGATAGAATCCGCGTAGAAATCTTGCCTCTGCTGTATATTCAACCGTATCTGCCGGCGCCAGCCCGGTTGATAAACGCATCGTCCGTATTACATCATTTGACCGTTGAATACCTGTATAAAGCACAACCCATTTCTCATCCAGATAATTGGTTTGAGTAGCCTGGGCCAATGACCATGTCATAATTGGTATCGCATCGGGTTGATCTGATGGTGTCGATCCCTTGTAGGCATCATCGGCGGCTTCATTCCCATATACATAATTTGAAGCGCCACTCCCGTTTCCAAGATTCTGACCGGGAACATTTTCTCCGGACAAAAGCACATAGGCTCCGATCAGCAATCCCTGAACGCCCGAATTGTTAGTGACATTGGATGCAAGTAACGACCCCTGTGGTTGTAGATTTAGTTGTTTATTGCACGCGTATATTATAATCGACGCAAGAACCGTAGTTGCGGGCAATATCCATTTAAATAATTTTTTCATATAATCTAATTTTGAAATAATTAATGAATTGTAAGACTTACCCCTACGTTATATTGTTTTTGATTATTCGGGTATACCCCACCATCTATACCAAACACGGTATTGGTTCCCGGATTCAGTTCAGGATCCAATCCTGAATAGTTCGTAACTGTAAACAGGTTCAACGCCTGTATATAGACCCTGAACTTGTCGAAATGCATACGCTTCAGCGTGCTGGAAGTAATGGTATAACCAATGGTCAGGTTTCTGCATCTGAGAAAAGAACCGCTTTCCATGGCATAAGAATTAAAAACACCCGAGTTGCTGAAATTGGCGCTCTGTTCAAGCATCGGCACATTTGTTCCGGGATTGGCTACATGAGCGGAAGGGTCCTTGATACTGGTTGGCTGACCATTCGCGTCAATCAGCCTGGCTGAATTGAGCGCCACGTTTGTGCTGATCTGGTTACCAAATCCCTGCGGAAAATCAGTTGAAGATTTTACGTTATTGATGATATCATTTCCCACTTGTGCATAAAAGAAAGTATAGAAATCAAAATTTTTGTAAGTCACCGAAATATTTAAACCTGCTGTAAATGATGGATTTGGATTTCCAAAGAAAGTCCTGTCATTGCCATCGATTTTACCATCATGATTTGCATCAGCATATTTGAATCGTCCGGGTGCAGCATCCTGTTGTGTCGGCGACTTTGCCACATCATCAAAGCTTTGGAAAAGACCGATTACCTGGTAGCCAAAGAATGATCCCAGCGGATGACCCGGTTGGATCCTGGAAGTGATGGTTTGAGCTCCGATCGGCTGATTGATGTATAACGTTCCTGCTGGCAGGCTGACAACCTTATTGTCGTAAGATGTAAATGTACCTGTGATGTCAAATCTCAAATCTTTGTTGACCCTTCCATGATAAGTGAGCGATACGTCGATGCCCGTATTTTGAATATTACCTGAGTTTGTAAACGGATCCACAGCTCCGCCGTTTGTGCCCGGAACAGCCGGGACAAATAATAGTCCGCTGATGACTTTTTTGTACCAGTCAAAGCTGATATCGAATTTGTTATTTAAGAAGCTCGCATCGAATCCAACATCAGTAATAATATCCTGTTCCCAGGTCGTATTGGGATTCCCGTATTGACTGGTGTAAAGACCTGCCACAGGAGAATTACTGGTGGCATTGATATCATAATAAGACTGGTTAACCTGCTGACCATATAGAGTATAGGCATTGGTCGGATTGATATTGCTGATGGATCCCATTTTTCCCCAACTGCCACGAATCTTAAACTCATTTAGCCAATTTACATCCCTTAAAAAAGATTCCTGTGAAATAGCCCAGCCTGCAGATACGGATGG
>DASXKM010000191.1:0-9968 GCA_036496825.1 Puia sp.
GCTTTCAATTGCCGCTGGCGTGCAATCCGCAGGGTGTCGGCATTTGCGGGTAAGCCATAACGACCCACACCATAAGTCTGGGGCAGATCATACTGAACAGGCCAGTAAGATTCCGTATCCCGTTTGCGACCCACCGGTACCGGAAGATCCTGTTGAAATCCATTGAGTTTATTTCTTGATCGCTGCGCGTGGAGCAGCGAAATGGTATCTTTCACTTCTTCGTAGTGCGCTAAAAAAGGAATCTGGTTTTTAAACAGCAACACCTTCGACCTTTCGGTACTTAAGACGGGTTTATGGAATGCCCCGATATCCATGCACCATTTCAATCCCATAAAACCGGGCACGATTTTCCCATCCTGATCATATTTGGTCATTACAAAATTCCGGATGGCCGTAACGCCGTCGATATCCATCAGGAGATTGATGATATCCGAAGTATGGATGCAGGAACGGAGATTGGTCTGCTCCAGCTGCTGTTCGTCGATAAAGCCGTGCGACAATACCGGTCCCAGAAATATTTCATCCACCGGAATTCCTTTGGCTATGAGTTCCTTCAGGGAATAGAAATCAACGGATGGATTGAGATAGTTTTCAATAAGAAAAAATATTTCTGCCTCCACTTCTTCGATGTCTGCACCGGGTTTTACGTCCACATCAAAACAAAACGCGATCTCTTCGTCTTCCACGGTGGTAACGGACAGGAAATCTTCACAGAGATTGCGGTGAGCCTGTAAACTTCTGACGGCAGTTCTCACGATATCGCGTGCTTTCATGATCTTCCTGAGCCATTCATCAAATACCTTGCGCATCTGCGCCGCATTGATCATTTCAGTTATATCGGCATCCGTCACTTTTGCAACCGGCATTTTCGGAATGCTGAGATCAAAACTGACAGCGCTTGCATCCGTCAGCGTGACGGAAACGATCCATTGTTTTCCGCCGGGGATTACGGTCACCGTATTGATGTTATTTACGGATTGATCGGCGGCTTTTGCGGCAAAAATAAAATCAGCTTCTTTCCAGGATGGCAATTCTGCAGATATCAGGAAGACGCCGTTTTTGAAATTGGAAGACGCGGGATTCCCAAAAAGTATTTCCCCGTTGTTCAAATCTCCAAATCGTTCATCCTGGTCCAGATCCAGCAACACGCGGTATAAACCGGAAAGCAGTAAGGGGAGGGCAGTGGGTGTAGTGACGAGTTTATCCCCCGCACAATCGGCGTAGATCGGAATTTCGTTGACCGGAATTTTCTGATTGTTTGCGTCCGTTGCAAAATCATTGGCATACAACCAGGCATTGTGAACGCCGTTGATGTCGATCAGCAGCTTCCGGAAATCATTTATCGTGAGCGGATGAATGGTCAGGATTTCTTTAGTCGTGAACAGGGCCTGATTTATAATTTCAGGTGCCGGTATCAGATCCTTTATATCAAAACCGCTGCGATAGCCCAGCTCGGTGATCGCATAACAAAGCGCTTCCAGCATCGTGATACCCGGATCGTGGGTATTGTAGTCGGTCCAGATATCATGCGCCAGGTCCTCGATATGCACCATGCCTTCCCTGCGAAGGAATTCATAATCCAGCGCGGGTGGCCTGACCGGAAATTTCGGAATGGTAACTAACTCTTCTGCCATCAATCACAACTTGCTGGTGAAATAATTTTATGTTTCTCGCCAGTATCTTCATTATAATAAGAAACCAGGATGGAGCGGGAGGTCGTTCCCTCTGCCACTTCAATATCATTTTTGGTTTCAGATAATCCTGATACCGGATCGCTGATGTACTGATTCATTTTGAAAAAAGTGACAAAATCCACGTAACTCCTTTCTTCCACAAAATTCAAAACGGCCGACTTGCTCAATGTTCCACCGAAGGATATTTCCGTATTCGCCTGGAAGGCCCAGGGACAAAGAAATTTTTCAATTTCATCATTCAGCAGTTGCAGGTAAAAGGATTCATCCAGGTTATCATAGAATTTAACCTGGAAATCAAATTGGATCTGTTCGAACAGGGGATTTTTCACATGCAGTTTAACAAAGGGCGAAATAATTTTAAGGAGATAATCATTTACATCCTGCAAAAGACCAATGGGTGTATAGGGCCTCAGCGGGTTGATATTCGATTTCCCCTGTTGATCGGGTATGGTCACGACAGTCACATGGCCGGGATAATTTTCACAGAAGATTTCTCCGTTCCCTTTCGGATAAAAGCCGGAATGATTGATGCATTTTACTTTGAATATCGCAGGGAACTCTTCGAGAACAATATGTTCGTAGTCCCAAATAGTGATTGCTCTTTGTTTATGACGAAGCCTTTCACTCACGCGCAGGTAAAAATTTTCATCCGTTTCCCTTGTCCTTCCATTGAAAGAGTCGAATGGCTGGGAAATGGTTTTCACCAACGCATCACCGGCCAGCAGTTTTGTAATCCTTCCTGCAGGGAGTGTTGAATGAAACTCAATCAGATTTATTTGATCCTGCACAAGGGTGACCAGGCCGGCCTGCGCACTGATCATGATCATTTTACATACGGCATCGCAGTTTTGTGTTACGGTTGTTTTGATCCAGTGCAATCCTGGTTCGAGAAGCGTGATATCCTTGCTGATGTCTGGTGGAAGCGTGAATGTTACGATCCCGGAGCCGGTAAAATTACGCGTTCTGTCGATCACGAATTGCTTTTCGAATTCTCTCCAGTTATTATTATCCGACAAATAATACCACTGCAGGGTTTCCATATTTTTCAATGGATTGGAACTGCCCTCCGCCACCTGGAATAAAACGTTGATCACCAGATTGGGCTGCGCCTGATCGAAGCCGACATATAATTCTCCCTCGTGTATACAATCCGGGATAAGTGTCAGGGGTTGTGTTTTTTCCGCCCGGGTATTATTATCAAACAGACTCTTATCCACCAGCGAATAACCAAATGGACCCAAATGATAAAAGAGATTATTATGGGAGGGGTTAAAGGTGATGGTTTCTGAAGCCGTATAATCCAGCGAAAAATCGTCCAGGAATATTTCCATTGGAGTTGGTACCGGCTCCATGGCAAGTGAAAACACATCGCCCGACTTTGTCATCGTTGTTTTGTTCAGCCGCGTATTCACATTGGCCATATGACTTCTCAGGGAAAAACGGGTATCCGCCAGCCGGAAGCGAAGGAAGCCTTCAATGGAATTGGGCGCCAGTGTTTGGGTCTTATCAAAATTGATGGCCGCTTTTTTATTAATGAAGGGATTGGTGGAAAAATTCACGTGGTTGGATGCATCTATCGGATATTGCTGGTTCCAGGAAGCCTGGTTCAGGTAAGAAACCTGTTTATTGAAATTGGGAATAATATACGCGTTGGTGATTTCGTTGTACACCGGTCTCCAGTTGAAATTCAGGGTAAGGGAGGTCAGGTTTTTTTGAAAGATCTCCCTGCTGCCGATGTAAAATGAACAGCCGTTCTCAGGAAATTCACCGAATGGTTTGAAGGGCGCGGAGGCATCAATCGATCCCGCATCATTACTGAGAATGAGGTCTTTTACATTTCTGACACTTACGGTTAATACCAGAGAAGTCAGTTTTTTCTTGCAGAATGGCAGATAGGTGATTTTATCTGACAAATCCTGTTTTAAAAAAATTTGAAGTAAGGGGAGTGGCGTGTTGAAATTTGCTTTATGAATACTTTCCAGATAGGGTACTACGGCCGGATCGTCCGGCGCCAATGTAAAACTGAACAAAAGAAGGTCTTCGCTCGTATCTGTTATCACTGTCAGATGATTGATGGCGACCCAGTCTTTTTTCCCGGTAACGCGGGCCGAAAAACAATCAGAGACATTAATAATTTTCTGCTTTACAAAGGAAGGGATTGCGGAACCTCCAAATTTTGCGAGAATGTTCACAGTGCGCGTGCCTTCATTCAGAAAAAGCAGGTTGGACGCGATGGCAAATCCTGTTTTTGCAAAAGCCGATTTTTTAGTGTCCCCATACGTGAACCAGCTTTGATCTGCCGATTTAATTTCTGCTCCCTGTCCGTCATCAGAATTGGCAACCGGAGATCCCAATAATTTTCCGGAGGACAGGATCTGTTGTGAATGAATTTTTGCGACCGTGGCCTTATTCACCACCAGATCGTCCGTCAACGCATAATTAATTTCCCTGCCGGTGATGTCTTTACCGCCTTTGAATAAAGTATTCTTGGTGAGCAGGTGTTTCTGAACCGGTTTTTGTAATTCAAACAACAGATGTGCTGAATCCGGTTCGGATTTCTTGTTGACAAGTCGAAGAATGTCCTTATAATAAAAATCAAGATGTCGTTGCGTATAATTATTCAGCTGATCCTGCGCGTGACGGAAAAGTTTTACAAAAGATAAAAACAGGGCATAATGCGGGGCGTGATTTGGAAAATCTTCCACCGTCTGATCGAATAACAGGGATGCTTTGCCCACCATTTCTGCGGCACCATTTAAGAGGATGTCAATATTCGAAGTGAAAATATTATGCTGAATGATGTACTGTATATTCTCACGCACCGTCGCAAATCCGGGAAGGGTCACACCGGGATCGGGAGGGGGTAGCAAAAGTCCCCACTCCGGCTGGCTCAGGTCAGTGGTTTTGAAATCAGCGCAGGAGCGGGTAGCTATCGGCGCGGCGCCGCTCAAACCAGTAAGAGAGATATCTATCCAGCCTGCGGTTTTAAATTCTTCAAACAACTGATCGGTGATCAGAAAGGGCAGTTGCATTTTATCTACGATGATATGGTGGATGAATTCCTTCAACTCGATATCATCGGGTAACAATTGGTATTGCTGATCGATCAGGCTGATGAGTGAAAAAATACAATCGTAGAGATATTTGAATTGCGTTTTGGCGTCTGCATCATTTGCGGCGATGGCAATTTTTTTATACAATAATTTTTTATAATTGGAGAGCGCAGGCATGTCGGTTTTAATCAGCGTCGCGATCGTAACACTGATATCCATCTGCATGAGCTGCTGCCAGTCGCCGGTAGCGGTATTGGTATCATCGTAGTAATTGAGGCAGGCGGCGTATCGTTTGGCAAACAGCAGGATTTCGGGCATGTCCCGTTCATCCACCTGCGCATAACCGGTAGACAGTGCAGCCAGTACCCGGGTCAACACGCTGGTACCTTCCCTGACCAATTCATTTTTTTCTCCACAAGCCATAGTACTTCTTTGTCTCTATTATATTTCTGTTCCTTCAGCCCTGTAAAAGGGATAAACAAAATTGTATCTCGAATTCGTGGACCGGACCGTGTATTCAATCATGATCAGAATTCTGCCTTCCAGTTCCCCTGCTTCCTGCAGATCAATTTTATTCACCTGTATTCGCGGTTCATGATATAAAATCGCTGTAGAAATCAAATCTTTTATATAGGTCGTAAACGTGGTGGTCAGCGCTTCAAAAACCAGTTCATCCAGATTACATCCATAGTCCGGACGCATGACGCGTTCTCCGGGTCTTGTTGACAACAGGATCTCCAGACTGCTTTGAATATCTTCTTCATCACTGATCATCACGACATTTTTTATCGTATTGTCAAATGCCGGCGGGAAACTCCAGCCTGTACCTAAGAAAGATTTGTCGTTACTCATACCCAATTAATTTTTCACTGCTCATACCCGAAAAAGTTTTTCATGAAGTATACCCAAATTATTTTTCATTACGCTCACTAACCTCCTATGATTACCGTCGGACAGCCGATCACGATTGTCCCGCCATGTGCCGTGGTATCTCCCATTCGCGCAGCCGGCAGACCTCCGATCAACACGGTCGAAGAACCCACTGCGATAATATCAGGCGGGCCGGTGCAAATACACATGTCCGTTGCTCTTGCGGCAGGCATTCCTCCGATCAATACGGTTGGACAACCCGGCGGAAGTACAGGGCCACCTACATGAGGTACGGTTCCGTTTACCATCGGACAAACATGCATGTCTCCTACTCTTGCTGCCATTGCCATGTGAATCCCTTTAATTTATTGAACAGACATTTCAATTAATTTTCACCATCGATCCGGAAATTTCCGTGATCGCACTGCTTTTCACTGTCGTTTTTGCCCCCTCCACTTCCATCGTAGCGTCTGCTTTAATTGATATGGATGGCGCCGACATACTTATGGATTTACCAGCCTTCAGATTCATATCCTGCGCGGCTTCTATCGTGATGCCGCTCTGTTCCATCACGATCTTGTTGCCGTAAGGATCCTGAATGGTTATTTTCCCTGCATCGTCATCCAGTTCGATCAGCCGGTTTCCCGGTGTTTCCAGACTGAATTTTTTCTTTCCGTCATCATAGAGCATTTTGATTCCGGACCGGGATACAAAACCTTTCAAATCGTTGGAAGACTGCGGTTCGAGCGGAGCGGCCATTTCACTGCTGTGCAGCATACCCAGTATCACGGGATTCCGCGGATCGCCGTTCATAAAACCAACCAGCACTTCATCGTTTTGCTCGGGCCGGTAGAAAGTGCCCCGGTTATTTCCGGCATCGAGAGTTGCCACCCGCGCATACACGCCATCATCATTTTCATCCACCAGCGGCAGTCTTATTTTTACCCGGTATTGTCCCGTATCATCCGTTATCTCTGTAACAATTCCGGTATGCAGCCCCTTTACATTGGATACCTGGGCAGACGCAGAAGCCGGATGATGCGGATTCGTATGTTCTGCAAAAAAGCGATCGTCCAGTCCGAGACTGGCTTCGGTTGTCCAGCTCCCGTCTGCGTAGTCATGCTGTATGGCCGAAACAAATGCTTTCCCATTGAAGAGATTACCGACTCCTTTTAATTCGATAAAATCAGTGGGGAGAACCGAAACACTGCCGAAATATTTTACTTTTCCCCGCACGGAGTCCAGTGTCTGCCGCATTTTTTTTGAATCGGTGATCTTCTGCTGTGCGTCTTCATCCAGGTAAGCGGCACGGATAAGAAAAGGTTTATCGAGTACTTTGGCGATATCGTCGATCACTTCTTTTACGGAATGCGATGAATCATCTTCCGGATCTTTTTTCTCGCCTGAACCGTCAGGATCATTTCCGGTCGTCTTGCGAATTTTCTGATCCGTATAATCCCAGCTAATGGTCTCCACATCCTGGGTCTGAATACGGGAATCCACTTCGGCGTTAAACTCCAGCATATTCAGTCCATGAGTCAGCGTCAGTTTCACCGCCTCGGACCAGTCCGGTTTTTTTATTGTCATCGCTCCATTATGAATAAAACTGATCTCATCGGATGCATCCACACGGCTTATCATAAAGTCCCAGTCCGTCACATCCCATTGCACGAGTTGTTCATGTGTCACACCCGCTGAATTGTCCGTTCTTTCGGCATCCGATAAACCATATGTCTGAAGTAATTGATTGATCACGTCGGCATCGGTGATCTGTGTATAATTTTTCCCCGATTTTGTAATCGTCATTTTTATTCTTTCATCACGACATTCGACAAACATCTCGCAGCCCCGGGTATTTACTTTGTGCGTATTGGAAATGATGATCCCTGTAAAAATTTTTTCCAGCTGGCTGCGGTAACCAATCAAAATTTCTATTTTCCTCCCGGCCTTAAACTGACCGGTATCGCTGCCTTCGAAATTCATATCGCTGGCTGATCCGTCGACCAGGGTGATCTGTGCAGACGGAATTTTGTTGATGGCTTCGCGAACCGTGAGTGCAAGCACTTTAAATGTGCCGGCAATGGCCGTTCCATCCACACGTACTTCATAACCGACCACATCAGTGGTTGGTGAAACAGCAGAAGATGGCAATAATGTTTCTGCGGGCATGCATTTTATTTAACGGGTGGAAATGAAATTTTTGTTCCGGCCTCTGTTTTTCTGAATCCATCCATCTGGTTGAATCCGGCAACATCGATATAATACTGCTGGTCGTCATAAATCTGTTGGGTCATGAGCGGAAGCTTATCACTCTCCTTAATAATTCTTGAATGCGTGATATCCTGGCTCATCCGGTTCTCCAGCGTCAGCCTCAACTTTTCTTCTATGGATCCCTTAAATGCGCATTTGGCGATGGCCCGCAGGGGAGATCCGTCGGGTGAGAACAATTTGAATTCAATATCCATCGATGTCAGCACGCCTTTAAACAACAGTGTGCCCCAGTGAATTTTCAGATAGTAGGGACGGTGGATATCGCCCTGGTACTGTAAAATCTGCAGCCTGAAAATCTCCAGTTGTTCATTTACCGAAACAGCGTCGGGGAAGATGGACTGGATAACGCCGGTTCCGTCGAAAAGAAAATCAAAATTAAATTCCTGCGGAGGCATACGACTGAACTTGGGCGTGATGGCAGATGTGCCGGAAGCCTGGGTTTCGTCGAATTCAATCTTATACTTGTATGTGTCTGTTTCCGGATTGATCAGTGCAAAAAAAGGCGGCCCCGCGATATGTGAAATCGCATAATCGGGATTGCTGTACGGAACGATGTATAATTTTTCAAGCTTGCTGAAACTAAGTGCCATCAGCGTTCATTTTTTTGTTGAAGAAATTGATCGAGTTTGCCCATTACCTCTTTGGTGATCTCTTTTTTTATCCTGGCCAGTTCTTCGGCACCGAGGGTCGCCTTCCCATTTCCTTTTTCCTTCCCGCCTACCACGGCTTTGATCACCAGTTCTCTGATTTCTATGGGCATGATGTTCATTTTTGGGTTAAACCGTCAGCATGGTAAAATACTGGCAGCTTAACGTGATTGACTCTACCACAAGAGAATTCTCCTGTGCGTTAAATCCGGAAACGGACCATTTCTTTGGAATGGCATTGGTAACGTACCAGGACTGAACGGGTTCATGTTGTTCATTCAGCAGGGAGATCGTCAGATTTACCGGAGAAAAAATAAAATATTCCACTGCATCCCTGCACCAGGCCAGCAGTTTGGATCCGGTAAACAATCCCCGCTTTAAAACGATATCCGAATAACGTGCACGTTTGGGAAGTTGCCAGACGAACCGGTTCTGTCCGCCTTCGGTAAATGATTCCATTTCCACTTCCACATCGAGTCCACTCACTTCCTGGAAACGGTGATCCGCATCCGCCGGCGACAAGGATTCGAATGAAACCAGAAAATGAAATCCGGCATAAGGATAACTAGCCATTATCCTTCATTTTGAATCGTTAATCCTTCATGGGCTATTTCGATGGTTTCAATGGCTACTTCATTGCCATCTGCCTTGAGATCCGTAGACTGGACCTTTACCGGCCATGCCTGTTTTATTTTCCATACCACCACGGGTTGATGGGTTTCGTTTAACAACGAAATCGTAAGATCCCTTCTTTCAATAGTATTCAGCGCCACGGTATTCCACCAATTGTAAAAGTCATTGTCGCCCTTGAACGTGCCGCGCTTCATGGTGACGTTGGCGAATTTCTGCATGCCCGGCATTTTGATTTTATGATACTCGGGACTGGAACCTTCGCGATATTCTATTACATCGGTGGAGACTTCCAGTCCGCTAACTTCGGTAAAGCCAATTTTGGCGCCTCCCCATTCTACCTGGAAATGAAATTTTGGGATTGGATACTGTGCCATTGAGTGCAAATTTTATGGATGAAGAAAAGTTTATCGTTCGTAGATGCAATTGTGATCTACATCTGTGTAAAGCCTGAAGTTTGATTTATGGTTTCTGCATTTTGGGAATCCGGAGTTCCTGCATTTTATGAATTCAGGATTCCCGCATTTTGCGAATTCATGATTCCTGCATTTTATGCATGAAGCGGAGGATGATAAATTCTGCCGGACGAACGGCTGCCAGCCCGATCTCCACGATCATTTTACCGTCGAGAATATCCTGTGCGCTCATGGTTTGTCCAAGGCCGACTTTTACATAAAAGGCCTGTTCGGGTTTCGCGCCGGCCAGGGCGCCGTCGCGCCACAAAACGGTCAGATAGTTTTCGATCATCGCCCGCACTTTAATCCAGGTATTCGCATCGTTCGGTTCGAATACAAAACGGGCTG
>DASXKM010000192.1:0-5468 GCA_036496825.1 Puia sp.
TTACTCCGTACGGCTGGCTGAAAACCGGCGATATAGTCACCATCGATGAAAATGGATTCATTGAAATAAAGGACAGAAGCAAAGACATGATAAAATCCGGTGGAGAATGGATCAGTTCTGTAGCGCTTGAAAATGCGTTGATGAGTCATCCCGCAGTTTTGGAGGCTGCAGTCATAGGCGTGCCAGATAAAAAATGGATGGAACGGCCCCATGCATATCTGGTACTCAAAGAAGGAAAGAAAATTTCATCGCAGGAACTAAAGGAACATCTGAAAGAACAATTTCCCCGTTTCTGGATCCCGGAAGTCTATTCATTTATTGATGCCATTCCTAAAACTTCCGTAGGGAAATTTCTTAAATCGGCGCTACGCTATAAATACAAAGAGGAAAATCCCGATTCTCAAAACCCGGGTGAGTGCTAGAGAATATATTACAGACTTCATTCTACACAATTGAACAGATGTCAAATTAAGAATTACCGCCATCAGTCGCCAATCGCCTGATACACCAGTGGTTTAAATTGTTTTTGCGCATCGGCGACATGCGGTCCCCACATTTGCTGATGAAGTATCACGAACATATCTTCTTTGGGATCCACCCAATAGGTGGTAGAAAATATCCCGCCCCAGGAATATGTACCCGCCTGGCTCGGCCCCAGCCGGCTGCCTTCTTCCGTGATCAAAGAAAAATTGAACCCAAATTTATTTTCTGATGTGATGCCATAGAGATTGACAAACAAATTGCCAATCTGATTGGTGGTCATCATGCGCACCGTATTACGTGACAAAATCTGCACGCCATTATATGTCCCGTTGTTTAATAACATTTGAAGAAGTATCGCATAGTCGTATACGGTAGATACCAAACCGCCACCGCCTGAAAAATAATTGGTCCTGTGCAGTGGATAATTCATATCCAGGGCACCCAGGACAATGGGTTGTTTTTTAATGGTACCGGTAGAATCCTGCTGAAAGAAATTTACCAGTCTTGACGCTTTCTCAGCTGGCAGGTTGAAATAGGTGTCTTTCATCCCCAGCGGTGTGAAAATGCGCTTTATGAAAAATTCTTCCAGGCCCATGCCTGACCATATTTCGATCAGATATCCCAGCACATCTGCATTTAATCCGTATTTCCATTTTTCTCCAGGTTGAAAGAATAGTGGCAGGCCACCGAGACGGTTCATAACATCGGAGAGTTTTTGATTGGTTACGCCCACACCGCCCGTGATGTGATATTTTGAATAGATCGCAATTTCTTCCGGCGTGCCAATACCCGGATATCCAAGCCCCGATAAATGGGTGAGCAGATCACGGATCGTAACTGCCCGCCTGGCTGGCACTGTGGTATATGTGGTGTCTTTGGCATTATAGGTATCGAGCACCCGCTGATTGGCGAAAGCGGGAATGTATTTGGAAACCGGATCATCCAAAGAATATTTTCCTTCTTCCCAGAGTATCATAGCTGCCACCGTAGTAACGGCTTTTGTTTGCGATGCAATGCGAAATATCCCGTCTTTGTTGAGTGGTGTTTTGGTCGCCGGGTCATTATATCCATAGGCTTTGTAGAAAACAATTTTGCCTTTGCGGGCAATCAGCGCCACCGAACCATTCACCCATTTCTTTTTCACCCAATCGTTCATACCCGAATCCAGTCGCGCGAGGCGCTCAGCAGAGAATCCGCCGTTTTCGGGCTGGCCGATGGTTAATGATTTTGATTGGGATTGTGCCTTTGTGGTGCAGACAAAGCATGCACAGAAAATGATAATCCTAAGCAGGACAGACTTCATGGTTTTCATTTGATTATTGAAAGTAATTAATCGCCGCAGTTTCCGGCAAAACCGCCGGCATTTTATTTTTTAAGTACCTTACTGCTGAAGAATAAATAATATATGAGACTACAAAACAAAGTTGCACTGGTAACGGGTGGAGCGAATGGAATCGGCCTGGCTACGGTTGAACGATTTGCGAAAGAGGGGGCAAAAATTATATTATGGGATCTCACGGACAAAGGAAATGATATAGCGGAAAGTTTAAAAAAAGCCGGGCGGAATGTTCTCTTTCAAAAAGTTTCCGTTACCGACAAAGACAAGGTGCAGGATGCTGTGAAGGAGGCCCACGCCCATTTTGGCCGGATTGATATCCTGATCAACAATGCGGGTATTACGAAAGACAGAACCCTCCTGAAAATGTCGGACGGAGAATGGGATGATGTGATTGCCGTAAACCTCACCGGCGTTTTTAACTGCACACGTGAAGTGGCGCCGATTATGAAAGAACAGAATTATGGACGTATTGTGTCGGCTTCTTCAAACGTCGCCATCCGGGGAAACTTCGGACAGACCAATTATGTGGCAACGAAATCAGCCATCATTGGTATGACCAAGGTCTGGGCCATGGAGCTTGGCCGGTTTGGTATTACAGTAAACTGTATTGCACCCGGATTTATTCATACAGCCATGACCGATATGATGCCCGAGGAAGTGCGGAACCAAAGCATTCCTCATATTCCGCTGGGCAAATGGGGCTATCCTGAAGATGTCGCCAACGGATATCTTTATCTGGCATCGGATGAGTCATCTTTTGTCAGCGGAATTTGTCTGACGATTGATGGTGGTGCAGCGCGGTGATAAATCAAGTCTGGAAGACTGGAAGACTGGAAGTATACTTTAACCGTCAACTAATGGCGTCCGTAAATTTTTTGATGCGGAAAAAAACAGCATGGCTGCTCCAAAGGCCATAATTAATAAAATGGAAAGAGCCCAGCGCAAAGATTCGATACCCAGTTGCGGTTTGAGCGCGTCACTAATGAGACCGACGATCAGTGGACCGAATCCCTGACCAAAGAAATTCAGCACAAAAAACAGGACGGCGGAAGTCAATGCGCGCATGGGCGCGTTAACCAGACTGTGGGCAACAGCAATGGATGGTCCCAGATACATGCTTTGGAGAAAGGCGCAGACGCCCAGGCAAAACAGCGTGAGAGACAGACTTTGCAGGAATATGGCGCCTGCAATAAAAACCATGGACAGGAGTACAGCATAAGCCGGAATCCGCAGATACAAACGAAGGTCTTTTTTTCCGAATCGATCTGTCAGATAGCCACCGGCATAAGTACCCACCGCGCCGCCGAAGCCATAGATCAAACCAAGTGAAACACCGATCTGTACATTTTTCATTCCATGCATTCTCGAAAGGAAAGAAGGCGCCCAGTTGAGCAGACCATAAATACAGAATACATGCAGGGCCGTTGCCATGGACAAATATTTAAAAACCCTGAGAGAAAATAGTAATCGAAGTACGGATCCGAAACCAGGCGCTTCATCAGATATCGTCCCCTTTTTATCGGTCGCTCCTTTCACAGGCTCTTTGACGGTTGTATAAAACAGCAGCGAAAAAATCAAACCCGGAATACCCAATACAAAAAATGCGGTGCGCCATCCCAGATGCTGATTCAGATACCCGCCCATCAGGAAGCCGATCAGTACGCCAAAATAAATTCCTGTGGAATAAACCGAAAGGGCTGTGGATCTTTTTTCCGGAGGAAAATAATCTGATATCATGGCATGTGCCGGGGGACTTCCCCCGGCTTCTCCGACACCCACACCAATACGCGCCAGGAGCAATTGAATAAAGTTTCCTGCGAGGCCGGAGAAAGCTGTCATCAGACTCCATATGGCCAGAGATATGGTGACAATATTTCTCCGGTTCCCTTTGTCCGCCAGTCTGGCGATGGGAATGCCCAGCGTAACATAAAAGATAGCAAATGTAAAACCGGATAGCAAACCCAATTGCGTATCTGACAGATGCAATTCTTTTTTGATCGACTCCTGGAGAATAACCAGTACCTGCCGGTCAATGAAATTAAAAATATATACCATCGTGAGCATACCCAGCACATAGTTCTGGTATAGTCTGCTACTTTTATTTGTAGCCATCCTTATTTGTTTTAACCAATGTGGTATCTGTAATTAAAGTCGGAACAGCATATTCACCGGAATCTATGTTTGTTTTGGGAAATGCGTTCTGAATTGAACCCCAGTCAGATCTGTTGACCTTCGTGTGATAGAGATACAAGGAGTGGAGTGATTTCAAATTCCTCAATTGCAGGATACCCTGTTGCGTTACAATCGTTCCAACCAAGTTCAAATATTGAAGATGACTAAGAGACTGAAGAGCATGCAGGCCGTTGTCAGATATTGGCGTATGTTCCAGGTTCAGTCGCGTAAGGTTGGTCAGTTGACCGATCATTGTCATGGCACCATCGCTGATATTCGTATTTCCCAGTTTCAGCCATATCAATTGTTTTTTTACAGCGAGGAGAAGTTGAAGTTCTTCATTTGATATCAGAGAATCGGTAATAAAATTTGCCTGCAGATAATTGGAGTTCTGTGCAACCGGCAATGCAACAATTCCGAGTGCTTTCATTTTATCAAGAACAGACGCATCCGCTTTTTCCACAGACCCGGCGGGAATGTCGAAACCTTCTTTTTCAGTTACAATCGTCTTTTGCAGGGCAAACAATACCGGCACTATTTTCTCAGACTGTGCGACCTCCTTCACTTTTTTCCCAAACAATGCACCCTGACTGATCCACCATTCCAGCAGTGCAATCTGGTTTTCCGATGGCTGTGGTTTTTCCTTTGGAGGCATATGATCCTCATTATCGACGGGAAGTAAAAGTCTTTTTATCAGGTCACTTTCTTTTGCGTTTCCGGTTAATATCACTTTACCATCCTTGCCGCCTTTCATCAGCAGGAGGGAATCGTCCATCCGCAGTTTTCCTTTTTGTTTGTTTTTGCCGTGACAGGAATAACATTTGGTCTGCAGAACAGGTAGAACCACGTCGCTGTAGGCATATGCTTCCTGCACATTGGGCAGGGGTTTGATCAC
The DNA here is from genome assembly GCA_036496825.1 of Puia sp. Lineage (GTDB taxonomy): Bacteria > Bacteroidota > Bacteroidia > Chitinophagales > Chitinophagaceae > Puia. Next base: position 4,890 of record DASXKM010000192.1, read on the forward strand.
AGCATTCGCAATGGTATCTTTTCCAAATATGTCTGTCAGTGGTTTGGTGAGATAATCTGACCCGTGCGTTAAGGAACCTCCGAGATGCCCGGTCACGAGTATAAGAGTTAAGAGTAAAAGCGTTAAGAGTTTTCGGTTAATGCCAAATCGTGGATTAAGTGTTTTTGCGTATAGCAGTAACGAGACAAACGCTACCGAAATTCCCATCCACATGTGCCAGCCGACAAGATCATGATCGTAGTCATCAGTCAGCGATAAGAGCCATCCTGTAATGCAGGAGAGAAAGGCGGCTATTACACCCATTAATAATATAACCGGTACAACGAAAGCATAAGATCTGTAACTCTCACGACCAGACAGCCATTGTAAAAAAATCGCAATCAGCAAAATGCCGATCGGCAGATGTACCAGCAGGGGATGAAAATGTCCGACAAATTCCAGGATGGATAGAAACACGAAATTAATTTATGGCTGGTAACGATTTCTAAGCATCTGCATCATATAAACATTGACTGTCCACTGATCTGCCAGTGGCTGGCGCGTATAGGGCAGCGTGGGCATATAATCCGGAGGTCCGAA
>DASXKM010000193.1:0-7082 GCA_036496825.1 Puia sp.
ATCACTACGGTCTGTCCCTTTGATATATAAGGAAGCTTTGTATGTTGAGGAAGGTTTTACAGGAATGCCCCAATACCCTTCATTGGCAATGCCTGCTTTTCCTGCGGCTTTTTCTACAGTCAGTCGCAGGCAGGTGGGAAGAGCTCCGTTTATGGCCTGGCCACGCTCGTCAAAAGGGATGTTGTCTTCAGAAGCCGCGATCAATTTAATACTGGCGATTGCATCCGGATCATTTTTTACAAGGCTCCACCCTTCCGGAGTGGTTTTGCTGTCTTTAAATATTCTGTTGCGGATAAGCTCGGCATAGAGACCGCCATCGTAGGAATGGTTTATCTCTTCCGTCATCAATCCGTATAACAGGGGACTTACATTCGCGCCGGGTTTAGCAAGATTTAACGTTAGGGTTGCCTGTGCATGGGCATTGGCAAATAGAAACAACCATAACCCCATTATCCAAAAACCAGATTTCAATTCAAACTTTTGCATGTATTTACTTTTTGTAATGTGTTCACTGCAAAAAAAACAAATAAAGATTTGTAGTTCATTCCCCTCACCTTTCATTTATCTGTAACAAGGTGACCATTATGCTTACTCTTTAAACAAAAGCGGCGCTAATTCATGCAGACTGCGCCGCCAGGTAAGAAACTCATGTGCTGTATTCCGGGAAATATAAAAAACAGCATTAAAACCGGCATCGTTCAGCTTCGCTGCGGCGTCCTTTACACGATCGGGATTTTCGCGACTGCCACAACTGATGAATATAAGTTTGGGTTTAGTTTTACCTTTTAGTTCTTCCGGTGTATAGATACCGCCGCTCAGGAGGGCATAGTATCCAAACACATCAGGTTTGTCCAGCGTAATGGTATGTGTTTCCATTCCGCCCATAGATAGCCCGGCCATGGCGCGATGCGACTGGTCGGTCATCGTTTGAAAGTTACCATCTATATAAGGGATCAGTTCATCCAGCAACACCGTCTGAAATGAGTCGATTTTAAATTCCTTCATATGGCCCCATTTTAATTCATTGGTCATTCCGTACGTCATCACAATAATGAAAGGCTTTATCCTGCCTTCGGCGATGAGGTTATCCATAATCAGATTCGCGTGTCCCTGATTACTCCATGCTGTTTCATCTTCACCCCAGCCATGTTGCAGGTATAAAACAGAATATTTTTTTGATTTATCCTTTTCATAACCCGGTGGTGTGTACACAAAAGCACGGCGTGATGTGTTTGTGGATTTGGAAGGGAAAAGAATCTGCTGCACATTACCATGAGGAACATCTTTCAGCGCATAAAAATCCTGGTCGTGGGCTGGTATTTCTATTCCACTTTCCCATCGCACAGAACCATAAAAATTTAAAGCGCCGGGATCGTTGAACGTGCCCCCGTCAACAGTCAGATGGTAATAATGAAATCCTTCGTCCATAGGGCCTTCTGTAGTACCGGTAAAACATCCGTCACTTCCTTTGGCAAGCAGGGTGCCGCCTCTTCCACCCGGGCCAAGACTTACCCTGACACTGTCGGCCTGCGGTGCGTTTATCCGGAAGCGTACATAACCCTGTGCGTTGACCTGCGGAAATACCTGGCCCGGCTGATTCAATGAGGAAGGTTTGAAGTCATCCGCAACATTCACCTGAGACCAACCTGTCCTGCCCGCTATGATCAGGGCGAATAAAATGAGCGTGTGTTTAATTTTCATATAGTAACATTTTGATGATAAGCCATTTTTATTCAGACGATATTCCATTTGTTTCAAAGGAAAATATTTGCAGGATATTTGTTTTAATTTTTGAATAGTAATGGCGCAAAGTTGTAGAGGTTGTTTCTCCATACCGGCCAGCTATGGCCACCCGGATATTCGCTATAAGTGTATTTGATATTCAGATCTTTGAATTTCTCCAGCATGAGCTGGCCATTTTTATAAGCGATGTCTTCTTTTCCACCCATGGCAATCCAAAATTGTTTTAGATTATTATTGATGATAACTGAATTGTTTTTTATGTAATCATATTGCGCATCGGCAAAGGTTGTCATCATCGGAATGATCCATCCCGAGCTAAAGACACCCAGATAGGCAAACATGTCCGTATTTTTAAAGCCGGTATAAAGCGTATGCAATCCTCCAAAGGATAAACCTGCCAGTGCCCTGCTGTTGGCGCCGGAACGGACGCGGTAATTTTTTTCAATGAAAGGGACAATGGTCACTTTCATTTCTTTTTCAAACATCTGCAAAGAAGTTTCGATGCCATTGGCGCTAAAGCCACCCTTACCGATGTTTGCATCGGGCATGACGACAAGCATCGGGGATGCTTTTTTTGCCGCAATCAGATTATCCAGGATCAGGTCTGTTTTCCCCTGGGTAGCCCAGCCACGTTCATCTTCCCCTCCACCGTGAAGGATGTAAAGGACCGGAAATTTTTCATTTGTGTTGTCATCATAGCCCGGGGGCGTATAGATATACAACTCCCTCCAGGAATTGGTAATCCTGGAAAAATATTTTTTGATGCGGATGTCACCGTGCGGTACGTCCCGCAAAGCATAATAAGCGCCGCCGGCAAAGGGTATTTCGATACCACTGGCCATTCTGCCCATACCATAAAAAGTTTCGCTCGCGGGATCAGCGACCGCCACACCATCAATCAATAAAGAATAATAATGAAAACCTTCACTGATGGAATCTGTGGTGGCCGTCCATATGCCGCCCGTGTCTTTTATCATATCGTATTTTCTAACCAGATCAACCTGTATCTTTTTGGCATCTGGTGCCTTAACACTAAAAAGAACACGGCTGTCAGGAAATATCTGAGGATACTGAGCATTGCGCACATTGGTAGAGGCAGGCGCTCCGGCGATCGGATATTTTGAGAATGCAGAGGTGTCCACCGGTTTAAAAATCAGCTGGGAGAACATATACAAACCATTCTTCCAGACTTTAAAATCGTGCACGCCGGGCTCTATGTAATAAATGTGCGGAACATTATTTTTTTGCAGGTATTCATGTGTGCGATAGCTAAACAGGATCAGGCCATCGCTGGCCCCGCAGGATATAAATAATAGTTTTATCTTCTTTTTCGCTGCTTCAGGATCGGGTACCAGTTCTTCTGGTTTTTTGGTGTTGGGTGCGGGGGAAAAAGCACCGATCCACGCGAATTTATCCAGGTTGCCGAGACCGAAATTCAATGCCTGGCCCCCGCCCATCGATAGTCCCGCAATGGCCCTGTGTTCACGATCCGTATAAACAGGATATTTTTTTTGTATATAAGGAATCAGATCATTCAGCAGATCCTTTTCAAAATCGGCAAATGCCTGTACCTTGATACTATCAAAGATGTTTCCTTCGGAGCGATCGTTTTTCATGGCCCGGCCGTTTGGCAAAACCACCATCATCGGCTCGATTTTTTGTTGAGCATACAGATTGTCGAGAATAATTTGTGGAGATGCACCATTGAGCCATTCTTTTTCATCGCCGCCAATACCATGCAGCAAATAAAGCACGGGATATTTTTTATTTTTTGAAAAGCCGGGCGGTGTGTAGATCAAAGCCCTTCTGTTATTGCCAACCGTTTTTGAGGGGTAGCTGATGGTGTCCATTTTTCCATGCGGGATATTGGTAACGAGGGTGTCAAAGCCAACCGGCGCCTGCCGGATGATGTTTTGAGCGCCAGTCGTTGAACTAAACAGAAATGCAAAAAGGAGACATAACAGCGTCTTACTCATGTATGTTGGTTTATCTTTTAAATTCCGGTACCGGATCGTTTTAATGAACGCATCGCTGGTACGGGCCATTCAGCCTTATTTACCTGCGATACTGACTTTGATTTGAGTAAATGAATGCGGAGGGAATGAATAAGATAATTTGTTACCGGCTGTCTGTATAGATTTGACGACCGGCTTGTACAGATCCCGATTTTCGAATGTGAACGCCCCCTGTAAATCATCGCTATAAATAATGCTTGCTTCAGCCTGCCCGGTAAAATCACCTTCGACACTTACAATACCAGTCGTGATTGTTTTATCCCTGTGCCTGTTGATGACATTGATAAATACTGCTCCGTTTGCTTTTGAATAAACAGCCGTAACGTCGAGATAGGGTATGTTTTGGTAAAGCGCAGTGGAAAAAGTGTCGCATTGAACATAACTGTCTACGACTTTGCCCAGACAGTTATTTGAAAATAATTTGAAAGTATAAAACAGGGGAGATCTGAATGTTCCATTTTTCTGATCGCTGCTCAATAAAGAGGTGAGCATGGTGAAGTTTGCCATTTTCACAACGTCAGCATGGCGCAGGAAGGAATTTAAGCATTGCGCAATGGGTAATACATTCAGAAAATTTCTTCCGAAACTTCCCCACTCATCCACCGCCAGATAAATGGGGTTTTTAAAACCTTTCATTGCCCTTGCTGAAGCAATTTGTCCGGCGGTAAGTTTTATTTTCTCTTCAAAATCCATCGCCGCCGTGCCCATATGGGTGTAGTAATCCGGCGAGCTCTCCCAATAACGATGGATTGACAGAAAATTAATTTTGTCTCCGATACCTGCAAGGACCTTGTTGTTCCATTCAACCCATTTGCCGGAGGGTTCATAATAGGATGAACCGGAACCCACCAGCCGGATATTGTTATCAACCGCTTTCATGGCTTTGGCGGCTTCTCTGGCTACTTCTACATAATCATCGGCGTTTTTATGACCCAGTTCCCATGGCAGGCCATCCACTTCGTTACCGAGTCCCCAGATTTTAACGCCATAGGGTGAGGGATGTCCGTTCTTTATACGCTGATCAGAATAATAAGTTCCTCCCTTGTAGTTGCAGTATTCCACCCAGCTGGCTGCATCCCGGATTGAGCCAAGCCCGAGGTTTACACATATCACATTTTCGCTTCCGATGGATTGATTCAACGCCAGCCATTCGTCAGTACCCACCTGGTTGGTTTCAAGACCACCCCAGGCCAGATTAATACGAACAGGCCGACCGGTTTTGGGACCAATTCCATCCTGCCAGTCATAGGCCATCAGGAAATTACCACCGGGCCAGCGCATGTTTGTTATTTTTAATTCTTTCATGGCTTCGATATAATCTTTGCGAAAGCCGTTCTTATCCGCAAGGGGCGAGGCGGGATCATACAAATTGCCGTAAAGGGTATTGAAGTCAGCGGTGTCGGACAAACCCATTCTTCGCCCGTTCAAGTGGATAGGTTCCATAAAAACGCCATAGATCCCCGGGTCTATATCGCCTGTTACTCTGTCTATATCTATTTTAATGGTTGACGTTTGGGCAGATAAAAAGAGGGGAGAAGAAAGTATAAGGAGGAAAAGAAATTTTCTCATATGGATGGCTATGTAAGTCGCGATGAGTACAATAAATATATAAGTAAATAGCCATCAGAATTTCATTTGAAGTTTTCTTTATTTACTACAACGTTGTCGATATCTCAATTTTCCGTTGCCACTGTAAGCGCGGCAAATACCGAAAATTATTTTTCATAAAATAGCAGGTGGATTGATGAATATATTGAGGTGCGACTCTATTTCAAATCGCATTGTTAAAATTATTTTAATAGATCCCTGATCAGGAGGAACTGAAAATTCTTACCTGCGTATATCAGTCAATAATACGTAAACACCATCTTCGTGCCAACGACACCACCATAACTAATAGTCATAGTCGTAACCCGATTGGCAGCATCCTGTTCGTAGGCGTACAATGTTGTACCAAACGACGAAATCAAATTGGGCATGCTGTAATAGGAAAGTTCAGCGGGTATTAATTGGGCCTCTTCATTGTGCAATCCTCCAATGGGAATATTGGTAAAAGTAAAGGACGTCGCATGTTGCAATACACCATTCAGGTATTCCGTTTGTGAAGCCAGATTCCCTTTTGAAAAATAATCTGAAACCTTTTTATAATTTATTATTCCAGACTCACCCTCAGATTCATTCCGGATGATTGCGGAATCCAGATTCACCCCCGTATAAAAATAACTGGTTGAATCCAGCAGAGAGGCTGCTCCAATGTTGGTAAATTGCTTTTCAAGGCTGTCCTGGTTTTCCTGATTATAATAAAAATAAGTTGCGTTGGTTGAATTGTTGCCTGCCTCTGTCCCGTAACCTGTAGTTCCTGATAAAATGCTGTCAACTCGATTTCCCGGACCCAGGTAATAAACGGTGTTTGAGATTGCTGTGAGTGAACCATCGATATAAACATCGAAAGTCTCTATGGAACGGTCATTCAGATAAGTATACCTGGTGGTATCGTGTGAATTCCCAAATGTGATAGTCTTTTGTGTAATCCTTCGATGATCATCATAAGTGTATTGATACAATTCAGAGCCACCAATGGACGCCCCGTCGTAACTATACCAGATCTCAGATTTTAAAAGTGTCGAAGTATCAGCATTCATTACAGGCGGTTTAATCGTGTCAGTAACAGGAGGGGTGTTTATCTGATCATTTGACTTTTTACAGGAAGCAGACAAAATGATTAGCGTGGTGCAGATGATAAAAACAATTTTCATTAAAAGGGATCTTGTAAGCAACAACGTCATTCGTTTAGAAGGTCTGTTCATTCTGATCTCAAACTTTTTACCGGGTTGGCTAATGAGGCCCTGACGGACTGAAGGCTTACCGTGACCAGCGTAATCAGCAGGGCCAGTGTAATGGTGCCGGCAAAGATCCAGATGGAAATAGAAATCCGGTAAGCATATCTTTCCAGCCAGTAACTCATCAGAATATAAGACAGCGGAAGGGATATACACAGAGAGATAAATATCAACACCATAAATTCCCGTGACAGCAATCGCCATATATTTATAACGGAAGCGCCCAGTACCTTTCTCACTCCGATTTCTCTTTTTCGGTGTTCGGCTGTAAATGAAGAAAGACCAAATAATCCAATACAACTGATGAATATTGCAAAAGCGGCAAATACCAGGGCCAGACTGCCAATTCTTTTCTCCATCGAATAATACGAAGCATAGGCACCCTCGTTGATATAATAGGTAAATGGTGAGGAAGGATTGTATTTATTGAAAACGGGTTCCGCTAATGCAATCGCTTTTGAGAAGCTCAGGGAAGGATTCAGTT
>DASXKM010000194.1:0-8673 GCA_036496825.1 Puia sp.
ATGGCCGCACAATTTAAAAAGTTTAAAAAGGAGCCGGTCACCTGTTACCTACTCGATAACGCGGTAAAAGGTTATAAAATCAGTTATAAGACCGATCAGGGTATCGCCCATCAATTGATTGCTTATGGTTTTGGGAATGAACAACTCGTTTTAGTGCAATTGTCCCTGGATAAGGAACCCAAAACCAACGATGATATTCCGGTATTTCCCAGGCAACTGATCAGGCTATCCAAATAAAGATCATCCACCAGTTTGCAGTGATTCCATTAGTATATAATCCATTGATATGGTGAAACTCTTGTCTCCATAACTACCTCCGTCTTCGCGCGGGAACTCCACTTCAAAAGTCTTATCTGGTTCCAGGATTTCTAATATAACACCCATCATACCCTTCGTGATTTCCGGGTTAATGTCCCTGGCCAGTTCAAAGCTCTGGTATTGTTCTATCGGTGACATAGCTGAAAATTAAGATTCAAAATATTCTATTGAAGTTACAATGGCTCTTTCACCATTCCTGAAATATTTGTTCCCATCCCACCTGAAAATACGATCCATCATATGACGGGCTATTCCTGCTCTCCCGTCTCCTATGTAAATCGAATTCGTTCATCAGTTAAACCCTGCCAAAATGAAAAAGACAACCTTTACAATAGCCCTTGGATTCAGTTCCATTATAATGATATCAGCTAATAATATGCTCGCACAGAATTCTAAAAAAGATTTCGGGCCTGATTTAAAAAAGAATTTTATTCCATCCCTTCTTTCTCTGGCCATGCTACAAAACCCTGATTTATCGGGAGCCGAATTACTGACCAGAAATGAAATCAACATCTGGGTAGTCAGAGATTTTCTGAACAGATTTGAGAAAGTGGAAAATGTTTTATGGTTTGCCATTCCAAAAGGTGGCTACGAAGCATATTTTGTGCAGGATGGTTTCGGGGACAGGGTTCTGTATGACAAAAGCGGAGGATGGAAATCAACCATGTTAACGTATAACGAAGATAAATGTGACCAGGATATCCGGACCGCAGTAAAATCCGTATTCTTTGATTGCGATATTATTCTGGTCAGGGAATTGCACACCGGGGAAGGTGTTGAGCACATCTTTTATCTGGAAGACAAATCCTGTTTCAGAATAGTCAGAGTGAATAAAACAGGTGAATTAGAAACTCTGCAGGAATTTGATAAATAAAAAAGTCCCGCTGGCATGATCAGCGGGACAATCTTATAAATATTGTTTACTTTTTCATCATCTTATTGGCTGGAAACTCGCGTTGTTTTTCATCAACCTCCGCAATTTTTCCGTCTTTCACTAAAATATCATCCACAATATATACCGAATCCATTTTCCCTTTTTTGTCTGTCCATTTTTGGGTTGACCACAGGGTAACCCAGGTATCATTTTTATCCGGATAATATGTCGTAATCCAGGTATCCGGTTCAATGGACATGGAAGCATACTCAGCCCGCATGGGAATAAACATGGCCAGCAGGCTATCCTTCTTTCCTGAAAAGTGAAATTTGTTCGCAAAAAATTCGATGGAATCGGCAAAATACTCGAAACTTCCCTTAACATCACCATCAAGGTATTTTTTGAAAGCTGTAAGCGCCAATACTGCGTACTTTTCATCACCAGGCTGCCAGTTCAACGAATATTTTGAGGTGAAGGGATAAACAAGTGGTTCTTTTTTTACGGTGCTGTCGGTTTTGGGTTCATCCTGTTTTGGTCCGCTGCCACAGCCAAAAAATAATACTGATAATAGAATCGCGAGCAGTGATTTTTTCATAACCATTTTATTTAATAATAAATAATAAGCGTTTAGACAGGTATATTCAAGAGGGAGCGGCAAAAAGCAATTGATAAGAAAGATTCACCCGCGGTGAAGAAGTATTTTCAAGATACGATTTATACATTATGAAAAAACCCTGCATTGCAGGGTTTTTTCAAGGAACAATTATATTAAATGATCCTGTTAGTCTTTTGCTGCGGAATTCTTTTTAAAGCCATGTGATTTTGCACAGCTTAAATCTACCTGAACGATCTGGCCCATGCCTGGCGCACCGCCAAAGCCCCAGTCTGAAATGTATAATTTTCCATCCGGCCCGAACGTCATGGCAGTCGCCAGATTCAGTTTGGATGCAATGGTCATGCGGGATCCGTCCGGATCAATACGGATAACTTCTCCTGTGCCGGGGGTAGGAAAGTCGTTGCCTGTTGTACTTTCCAATACATATAATCCGCCCCATGGATCAAACTGGACGCCCAAAACCATGCTGAAGCCTGTTGCATAAGTGCTGATGTGTCCCTGTGGAGTAATTTTATAGATAGCAGAATTTTCAACTCCGGCGGGGAAAGTATATAAATTGCCGACATAGAAATTCCCCTCATGGAATGCCATGGCGGTCGGAACAATATGTCCTTCAAATGCTGAAATATCGATGATCCGGTGAATATCCCCGTTCAAGGACATTTCATCCAGTTCGCCGTGGTTCGGTTCGACAGAAAACAGGCGGTCTCCCAGGCTGATCATGCTGTAGGTGGTACCATCTGGTTCAAAATCATCTGGTTCGGGATTTTGAACGGGATGACTCTTGTAAAAGGCGCTCAGATCATTAATCAGCGTCCATGTTTTATCCTTATTTACCCTGAATACTCCATTGGGATAATCGGGTACCCCATGGGAGCAACCTGCGCCGGCTAATAAGCCATACAGGGTATGACCAATAAAAGCGACATCGGCTACGCCACTCACAAAATTTCCGGTAGCAGGGCCAGTTTGGCTCGACGGAATCTTGTCTACCACGGTTGTACGAAAGCCTTGGTGATCAATCATGGATATCCGGGCTCCGGTGTCGCTTCCCTTATAAGGACCTGCTCCCGGAACCTGGTCGCATAAACCTATTGTAGAGTCGGTTCCCCCAACCCCGCCTTCGGCGACATAGAGATTTCCGTCGGGTCCAAATTTCAACCCCCTTGGATTATTCAGGCCGGTGGCAAATACAGTTTGAGTAGTAACAATGTCGTTGGGGTCGCAGGCACAGAACCTATGGCCCTCTTTTCTACAGGAGATCGCAAAAAGCAACACAGCTATCACGGAAATCGTTCCGGATACCAGCGTAAAATTTTTTTTCATACAATGATTTGATAAGGTGATAAAAAATTGATTAGATTCAATGGTACAACAGCACCATCAGGCGGACTTGAAGAAGTTAATCCGTTGACACTACAATAACTTGAATTCCAAAGGAATTGAAAGGATGCGCAGATTAGATAGGGCGGAAGGAGCCGGAAAAACCAACTACGGGTTACGGAGAGAATAAGTGAAAACCATTAATAGATACTAAATGTAAACCTGATTTTCAGTCAGGAAAATACCGATTTGTAGGTAGTTGGATGTTCCCGCTTTTTATTTAAATACGATTCAATAATTGATAATTAAAAATTGGATTATGCGACAAGAACCCTTCAACTACGAATTTAATAGGATGATGAAATGGCTTGGTACAGATTCTGTTCCAGGCCAATTAAAGTTTGATGCGGAAATCAATAATAAATTTTTGAATTTTTTTCTTTTGGGTGATTCCTATTTCTTTATTATCAACCATCATACAATGAAGACGGAGTATGTGAGTAAAGAAATAGAAACTGTCATGGGCTACCTTCCTGCTGAATTTGAAATTGGTTTTATGAACGACCAGATTCATCCGGATGACCGGTCCTGGTTTCTGGCTATCGGAAGTAGTATGATTGATTTTTTTTCCCAGTTACCCATGGAAAAGCTGATGAAATATAAAGTGCGATATGATATCCGGATGAGGAAAAAAAATGGTGACTATGCGCGGATATTGTATCAGGGTATTTTACTGGAACATGATCAGAATGGCAGGTTTTTAAGAACCCTGAGCGCACATACAGATATAACCTACCTGAAGCATGAAGGGAAACCCGTGTTATCGTTTTTAGGAATGGACGGTGAACCATCCTATTACGATACAGCGTCAAAAAACATTTTCATAGAGAGCAAAGATGAGCTCACCCCAAGGGAGAGACAGATTCTTTCGCTTCTGATAGAAGGGAGGCTGAGCAAGGAAATCAGCCGGATTTTAAATATCAGTAAACAGACAGTCGACACACACCGAAAAAACATGCTCCACAAAAAAAACCTCAATAACACCGGCGAACTGGTCGGGAAAGCCATCCGTTATGGATGGGTATAAAAGGCCAGATCTCCAGGCAACGTTTCGACTTTCATTACTATCTTATAGCCGTTGGCCTTAAATAACAGGATTTGACGGAAGGAGAAATCATTCAGGGTTGTTTAAATAAAAATACGGCAGCACAGCACGCTCTTTTTCGAAACTATGCTGGCGTCCTGATGACTATTTGCCGACGTTATAGCGGGGATCATGCGGAGGCGGAGGATATGTTGCAGGAGGCTTTTATCAGGATATTTAAATTTATAAATCAATATCAGGGTACCGGTTCCTTTGAGGGCTGGATTAAAAGAATCACCGTTCGTTCCTGCTTACAGATTTTACAAGCCCGTAAAGTCAGATTTTCGGAGCTCTCAGAAAGTCATCAGGAGATTCAAATTTCTCTTCCGGATACAATTTCTGATTTGGACGCCGACGAAATACTCAAACAGGTCAGTTATTTGCCTGTTGGCTATCGCATGATTTTCAATCTCTATGTGATAGAAGGGTATTCACATGAAGAAATAGGTCAGATGCTTAAAATTAAAACAGCCACCAGCCGCAGCCAGTTGTCGAAGGCCCGGAGCATGCTGCAGGTAAAAATAAATTCACAACAAAAAATTTCCTGTGAGTATGACAGATGATCAATTCGATGATGCGCTCAAAAATAAAATCCGGGATCACCATTCGGCTGTTCCGGATGATATGTGGGAGCGGATTATTCAGAAAAAAGATAAGGACAGAAAAGGATTTTTTTTCTTTTTTGGATGGTCAGGTATTTTGATCCTCGCCGTGGCCCTCGGAGGCTATTTGCTTTCGAATTATACCAGCCGGAAACTCGAGCCTGAAATTCATGAATTGGCAGATTCCGCAAAACATACCGGCCAGACGATAGTACCTTTGGATTCATCAGAAGCAAATGTAAATCAAAATTCAATATTAGCTTCCCGCGAGTCAACGATGGCGGAAAAAACATTTTATGGCCAGGCAGCATTTAAAAGAAATAAAAATAAACAGGGCGCCAGATCATCCGCCGATAATAAAAACTCTCCTGTGTATGAAAGAAATGAAACCTTTAATCCTTCTTTACAAAAAGATTCCCTCATAGTAGAAAATAAAGATTCATCAATCAGTAAACAGGAGACAGCTGTTGCATTGCTGACGGTGAAGAAGCCCTCACCCGGCAAATCAATAGAAGATTCTTCTAAAAATGCGATCGTAAAAAAGACTGAAAAAGATACAATATTAAAGAAATGGTATTTGGATATGTATGCTTCGCCTGATTTTCCGATTGACAATACACCGAATTCCCCGTCAATTTACAGCGGTCATACAAAACTTTCCTATACCATCGGGATAAGACTGAACAGGGCTTTTAGCAAACATTTTTCGGGTAAAATCGGCATCCAGTATTCGCATATAAATCTGGCAGACAGTGGTATTCTTAACCTGACAAGTTTTGACCTTCCTGTTCTGGCCGGATATTCTTTTGGAAACGAAAAGTTGAGGATGACCTTCACGGCAGGTGTAATAGCAAATCTTTCTTCCTCTTCAAAGGGGTACGCTGCAAACGAATTGTTTAAAAGTAATACAGGGTTCAGTCTGTACGGGGGATTTAATTTTGAGAAGAAGATAAATCAAAAGTTTTCAATTTACTTGGAGCCTTATTACAGATACAGACTGAGCTCCATGACTGTGAGTACGTATGATATTTACAAGTTTATCGATGTGGTTGGTTTGTCAATCGGAGGCAGATATTATTTTTTAAAATCAACGAAGAAATAGATGAGCATCCGAAATATTGCAAGTGTTTTTATCATAATCATCTATGCGGCCTGTCGTAAGTCAAATTATATTCCGCCAGTCGTCCCTGTGTCGCCCGTGATCCCCGACTCTCTGTTAAAATGGAAGGAAATCGGACAGATTCCGGGTTCGTCCGCAAGTGATATTTTTTTTAATTCTCCTGCGAAAGGTTTTGCGGCTGGTGACCAGATTTATCGAACTAATGACAGCGGCAGAAACTGGATTGGCATTCCAGGTACATCAAGCAATCAAGGCAATTTTTTTAATCTTTTTTTCACGGATTCACAAAACGGATTTGCAGAAGGAACATCTCAGATGGCCTTTACGAATGATGGCGGAGACAACTGGATTATTAAACCGCTTGCTTCGGCCTGGGCTTATACATTGTTTTTTATAAATTCCCAGGTAGGCTTTTATGGCGATCAGCAAGGGGGCGGTTTGTATAAAACAAATGACGGCGGCAATACCTGGAAAAGCATTTTTAAATCTTCATCTGCAACAGATAAATATTATCCTCATTTCCTGGATCTGGACACCGGGTTTGTAATGACTGAATCCGGAATGTTTGAATCGACTACGGATGGAGGTCAGACCTGGAATTTTAAATGTTATGTTTCAAACGTATCTGGTGGCGGATCTTATAGTCAATTGCAATTTCTAAATAGAAATGACGGATACTTTGGTGGTCCTACCGGAGTTTTGAAAACTACTGATGGGGGACAGACATGGATTAATGAACTTCCCGCAACAATCATCTCTCATGTGAATTATATAAAGTTTTTCAATGACCAATCTGGTTACTATAAAAATGCAACGTCCATTTATTATACTGTCGATGGGGGCGGGACCTGGGAACTTAGTTGCAGCATTGGTAGAGGTGATTTTATAATCGCTATGAGTTTTTTAGATGATCATTCCGGCTGGGCATGTACCAATAAAGGCAGGGTGTTCAGGCTTCAGCAATGAGAGAAGGATTCACAAAATCAATAGTCTATTTTTTCTCCTCGTATTGGCGGATCAGGTCCAATGTATGAGACAGCGATTTCTTGCTGGTCCAGTCCAGATGACCCGGAATAATATAGTTTGGGTCCTTGCATTTTTGCTGAATATTCTTAATCGTAGTAGCCCATTCTTTTACATTGGCATCCCCGAGATATCCCAAATCAGGGGCTTCCACGCTTTTGACCAGGCATCCTCCATAGATAATTTTTTCTTTCGGAAACCAGATCACAATATTATCCGGCGAATGTCCCGGACCAGCATAATAGGTTTGGAATTCATGTCGGCCTACATTAAAACTGCTGTCTTTGTAGATTAAATATCCGGCCCTTTTTTCATGTCTTTCCTTACACAGGTCGTCTGTTTTCTTTGATGTATAAGTCCGGATGCCCATTTTTCTGTAAAACTCCAGACCGGCAGTTCTGTCTGCATGAAAATGTGTCGAAATGCACATAATCACATCTTTATGATGCTTAAATTTTATACTATCCAGTAAAGGCTTGAATTGTGTTGTGTCCCAGGGGGTATCAAAAAGGATCACGCCCTTGGAGGTAACCAGATACATACTGTTTGAAGGATAAGGACCGGCGTCGAGTAAACGATAAGTTGTGTATACATAAAAATCACCTGTCAGATGAGTTATCGATAAAGCGGGGCTATGGATCTGACCGGAAACTCCTGAAATCGAAAACAGAAAAACAGCCAGAATTACAAGCATCTTCATCCTTCATTCATTTTAAAATTCCCTATAACAAAAATATAACAATCCGGCTCGCCGGTGCTTTTAAACCCCGGGAATTAAAACCGGTCTATTATATGTACATGGATTGAATAAAAAAATTGTTAAAACAGATTAAAACAAACAAAATGAAAACGCTATTTACTCTCTCAATGCTGGCACTGGTTGCTATTGGTGGAATTGTTAGCTGTAAACTTTTTATGAAATACCATTATGACATTTCCGCACTACTGACCTTAACAAGCTTCCTTTCCATCATTTTATGTATTTACCTGGTCAGCAACAAGAAAGTCATCCTGTCCTAAATCCATCCTATTATCGTAGATATCCGATTTGAAAACACCACTCAGGGTTACCAGTATATTTTAAACCCCCGCTCATCCCGGGGGTTTTTTTAATTACAAGTTTTGGGCAAAGCCATTTGTTGAAATCACAACAGGAGGCGGAAAAAATATGGGAATCAGCAGACAACTGGAAACAATGCCGGCACAAATCCTATTTTGAAATCGGACCGGATGAAATGCATCATTGACGTTAAAAGTCAGGGAAAGATTTTTGGGATTCATGTTAGCGTTGCTCCCTGACCTGACATTTCGAAACGAAAGTAATTCTGAGAGAACAGGTAAGCAGAAATCAGAAAAATGATGATCGTAAATAAAACAGTCAAATCAGTCAACACAGCCATGAATACAAAGAGATAGATTCCCGAAACGATTTTAAGATAATCAAAAGGTTTCACGAGGCGTATAAACAGGATACTGTTTAGCAACAACAAGATGCCCCACCCGAAAAATATTAGCAACAAAGCATTCGTGAATATTAAATGGCCGGGAGTCATCTGAATGATTATGAGGATCTCCGGCACCAGAAAGATCAGATACAAAAAAGCATATTGAAACATTCGCGAAGAAATAGAAACAGGAAGGCCCCTGTAAAAA
>DASXKM010000195.1:0-3678 GCA_036496825.1 Puia sp.
CATTCTGGCTAAAAAAAATCCCGTTATCAGAAGTATTCCGCAGGTAATTTCAAAAACGGCGGTAAAGGCCGCCCAAAATTCCGGGTGTGAGAATCCTAAGGTTGCAAATCGTCCGGTGCCCAATGTTTCGCGAAAGATGAATTTTTGAATTCCTTCAGATAAAAACACCAGGCCCGGTATGATCCTGACTAATAATAAAACAAGTGATGAATGATATGTATAAAATAATTTCAAAGAAGAAAAGATCTTTATATATAATCAAATAGCGCCATAAAGCCAAAGTCCATATGCAGCTGCATATGGCAGTGAAATAAGGTCAGTCCGGGATTATCGGCAGTGAAATCCACTTCCATTTCCTGGAAGCCGCCTAACATAACAACATCTTTTATAATGCCCGATGTGGATTTGCCGTTTATTTTTGTAAGTTCAAAACTGTGTCTGTGCAGGTGCATGGGATGAATGTCATCCGACGCATTGCGCATCAGCAACCGGTATCGTTTACCTTCTTTTATATGAAACATTGGTTTCATGGACATCATGTCAAAAGCAACTCCGTTTATCGTCCACCGGTTAAAGCCATTCGCCGCCGCCTGTTGTTTTGCATATGTCATTTTTATTATTTCGTCCGGTTCAGATAAAGTCGCATTATTTCTTCCAAATTTCAAATAATCCCATTTGAATGGTTTTGGTGTTATCCACTGTGGTTTCGTTTTATGATTGTCATATTGTATAACGATGCCCATACCATTTCCCCGGTCGTCATCTGCCAGGTCACCCATGATCCATACACCGGGATGATTCATTTCAACAATCACGCTTATCCGTTCGGCAGTTCCAATCCACAATACCGGTACCTCTGCAGGATGTGGCACCGGATTGCCATCCATTGCCACTACTTTGAAACGATGTCCCGGTAACGCGAGACTCCGTATTTCTGTCGCACTTCCGTTGAGGATATGAAATAAAATGCGCTCGCCCTGTTTTACACGGACCGGTTTTCCATGACCCAGTTTGCGACCATTGATCGTAAAAATCTTATACCCTACTTCATAACCCTTTGGAGTATCCGGAGATGCTCTCTCGGCTTTATCCTGCATCGCTTTCAGTTCGGGAATGGCATGGCCGGGTAAAAAATCCATGGCCATATCACCGCCGCGCATCAGATAAGGATCAAACTCCTTTAGTACAATAAATTCTTCCCGGTCATATTCATACAATTTAGTTTTCGGCTCGATGTATACCGGACCTACCAGGCCGGTATATTGACCCATGTTAAGGTTCGCGCCTGGCGTTACATGGGTATGATAAAAACGAAAACCTGAGGGTCGGGGAATAAATACTTCACGCCGCATTCCATGCGCCGGAATATATGGAGTTCCTTCTTCTGCGGCACCGTCAACGTCCACTTTCACAAACTGTCCGTGCCAATGGAATTGTTCGGGCGTATCCGTATCGTTGTAGATGTCGACGATGGTTTGTTGTCCTTCTTTGAATCGCAAAAGCGGACCTGGAAACTGACCGTTGTAAGTGGTTGTTGAAATAATCTGCTGCGATCCGACTTCTATTAGTCCGGTATTAATGTGTATGGTGTAATCAGCTTTTTCATCCCCCGGATCCCTTTCTGGTTTTGAAATTTGATTGAGGGATTCATTTGTATTTATGAAATGTAAAAGACCTGCTGGAAGAATACTGACGATTGGCGTGGCGCCGCTTATCTTTATAAATTTCCTCCGGTCCACCGTTAATCTATTTTAGTTGAAGTTGAAATCTAACTCAGCAGGTTATCATTCATGAATATTCCTGCCATTGGCGAGCTCAAAAGATGGTTCCATCAAATTGCGAAATCGATTCCTATATTAAAAATAGAAAATATTTACAGGTGCCAATCCGGAAATTACCATCCCGGTTGGAGAACAACCGCTTTATGTGTAATGTATTTGGTTCCAGGTATGAACTTTAAGCCTAAGTTTTAGGCTTTGGGCTTTAGGCTTTAAGCTTTACGCTTAACAAACCGTTCACTCATTGTACGATTGCGTACAATTTCAAATCGCCTCCGAAAAGATAAAAATCTGATAGCGAACGACTTGAAAACACGGCACTGGAATGGAGGCAAGTCTGAAAGTATGAAAGTATGGAAGTATGAAAGTACTTGTAACTAAAGCACTTACTTTCAAACTTCCATACTTCCATACTTCCATACTAAAATTGTCTTATGTTAAAAAATTATTTAGTGATCGCCTGGCGCAGTCTGAGTAAACACAAACTCTATTCTGCCATTAACATCGTCGGACTGGCTGTTGGCATGGCGGCCTGTATAGTCATATTCCTGTTTGTATATTATGAACGAAGCTTTGACAGTATGCACAGCAAAAATCTCTACCGGCTCAATGAGGTACAGAAATTTCCGGGCATGGTCTCTTCGCAAAAAGTGGCGCTCAGCATGTTCCCCATGGGCCCGACACTAAAACACGAATTTCCGGAGATAAAGAATTATACGAGGATCAACTGGCACGATAAACAACTTCTTAAGTACGGTGAAAAAAGGATCTATCTGCCGATGGTTTTTATGGTAGACAGTGCCTTTCTGGATATGTTTGATTTTCCGCTGAAAGAAGGAAACCGCCAGACCGCTCTCTGGAAGCCCAATAGTGCCGTACTGACTGAATCAGCCGCGCGTAAAATATTTGGTTCAGATAATCCAATGGGAAAAACATTCCATGCGATCGGGCAGGATACGCTGGCCTACGTTGTAACCGGCATTTTAAAAGATATTCCCAGTAACTCGCAGCTCCAGTTCGACGGGCTGTTTTCATTTAACACAGTGTACAAACCCGACTGGATGACCTGGTGGGGCGGCAACTGGCTGAACACCTATTTTGAACTCGCGCCGAACACGAACACCGCCGCGATGGAAAAGAAATTCCCCGACTACCTGAAGAAATATATGACCGCCAATAAAAGAGAAGATGGCTGGAAATATTATGAATTATTTCTGCTTCCATTCAAAAGCGTTCATGCCAATTCAGCGGATATCGGACTGGATTATATCAACTATCAGAAATTCGATAAAAACTATACGAATATTTTTGTCGTGATTGCCCTGATCGTATTGGCGATTGCCTGCATCAATTTTATGAACCTCTCCACCGCCCGGTCCGCGGAAAGAGCCAAGGAAGTGGGTATCCGCAAATCCATCGGTGCACACCGGTTTCAACTGGGTATTCAGTTTCTGGGAGAAACGGTGATGCTTTCTTTGATTGCTTTACTCATCGCCGCTGTGTTGGTTTTTCTGGTGCTCCCCTATATTGAAAATCTGAGCCAGCGCAATCTGAAACCGATTCTATTCGAACACGCCGGACTCATGCTGGCCATTCTTTTCGGAACCATCGGCGTTGGTTTGATATCCGGATTATATCCGGCCATTTATCTTTCTTCCTTTAAACCCACCACTGTTTTAAAAGGAAGCACACAGGTTGGAAATAAAAAATCAAACTTCCGGAATATTTTGGTGGTCGGACAATTTGTAAGCGCGATATTCCTCATCATCGCCACCATTTTTGTCTTCCGTCAATTCAACTTTATGCGTGACAAGGATCCCGGATTCAGCCGTGACCAGGTGGTGACCATTCCGCTGGATAATTTTACAAATAATACTTTCCAGATCTTCAAAGAGAAACT
>DASXKM010000196.1:0-4867 GCA_036496825.1 Puia sp.
GTCTCGCAAGGCTTTAAATGGGATCATGGCCTTTATCGGATTTATGCTCTCAGGGGAAGCCCGGGCCTTCATCGGATCCCATACTCATTCGTCGTCTCCGGAATTCATATTCGGAACCTGTTTTCCGGATCGGATTTACGCAAGCATCCGAAAATAAATATTGCTATTTTATGTAACATCCTCCGTGGATCTTCCGTTAAACTTCAGTAAAACTTATGTAAATCCTATATTGTACAAAATGGCCATCACCAAAAATCCCTTCCTCCAGGATACTTCTGGTACCATCGGAGGACTGCTTGTATTTAGACAACATAAAGACAAAACAGTTGTGTCCAAGGTGCCAAATATGAGCAACCGCGTGCTCAGTGAAAAACAGAAAGAAACCAACGAACGTATGCGTTTGGCCAATATTTATGCCAAATATTCGTACCGGACCGATGAAGGAAAAACAAAAGCCCGTGACCGTTTACAGGTCCCGGCGCATAAATCATTATTTCATGCGCTGGTGAAAGAACATCTGGATCTGCACAAACATCTGACATTAGAACAGGTAAAAGGCACAATTAGTGTGGCGAACGTGGAAAAGAAGGAATGTAGTAATTCAAAATTTATAAAGGAAATGACAATGTGATAAAGTGAAATTTAGCTTGAAAGGGTTGGCTAGTATCGAAATAATTTCTAAGCCACATTTGCAAATTGTCATTTGCAAATTTAATTTTGAATTCCTACATTAGTACTCTTCTCCACATTCGCCACACTAGTTCTTTAGCCGCCTTCTTGATTTATTAAAAATCTTCTGGTCATTCTCTTTTCCCTTTCGAAGTATCTTCTGTTCTTCATCGGGTAAATGATAAACCTCCATGCAGGCTTCGCTACAGCAGCCGTCATATTTTACCGCACAGGATGAACACTGGATAAACAGCAGGTGACAGGCACTGTTCTTACAATTGGTATGTGAATCGGCGGGCTCACCGCACTGGTGACAATGCGCAATAATCTCTCCGGTGATGGATTCCCCGAGACGCTCATCAAATACAAAATTCTTTCCGTGGAATTTATTTTCAAGTCCTTTTTCCCGTACGGTATTCGCGTAATGAATAATACCTCCCTCCAGATGAAAAACTTTTTGAAATCCCCGGTGGAGCAGATAGGCGCTTGCCTTTTCGCAACGGATGCCACCCGTACAATACATGATGACCGGTTTGTTTTTCTGGTCCTTCAATAAATCCACCGCCTGCGGAAGCTGTTCGCGGAATGTATCACTGGGAATTTCAATGGCCCCTTCAAAATGGCCCACTTCATATTCATAATGATTGCGCATGTCTACAACCAGTGTATCGGGATCTGCAGTGAGACGATTAAATGTTTCGGCATCTACGTATTGCCCTCTTCTTTCCATACTGAAGTTGGAATCGGCAATTCCGTCTGCTACAATTTTTTCACGAACCTTGATCTTTAAAACCCAAAAGGATTTCCCATCATCTGCAAAGGCTCTGTTTAAGCGAAGACCCCTTAGCGGTTCAATGCTTTCAAGGCAAAGAATGAATTCATCAAACCTGGATTCAGGTACACTGATCTGGGCGTTGATTCCTTCATGTGCCAGATATATTCTTCCGAAAACCCGCAATTCCGAGAACTTCAGGTAGAGTTCATCACGAAATGCTGTCGGTTCTGTTATGGGAAAATAGCGGTAAAATGAAATGGTAATTCTTGGAATGGTTTCTTCCTGAAGCCTTTGTTTGAGCTCTTTCTGAGATATCCGGTTATGTAATACAGCCACGGCGCAAATTTATGAAAGGTTTAGTGTTTTATGAAACGGGCTTCTATTTCCTGAAACCCTTCATAATTGGCTAAAAATTTTTTACTTTTAATTGATTTTCAATTACGAAAACCGCTCCATGAAATTTGTACCGCTGCTCATTTCTTCATTAACAACCATTCTTCTGATCATTGTTTTCGACACGAGGTGGGGACCCGCGCCCGCCTTTGGTGAATTTCTGAGTCCCCAGTATGGGTTTTGGCAGAATGCCGAACCGGTGGATAAGGATTTTTCCCAGGATCTTCAGCTAACCGGTTTGAAGGATCCGGCTGAAATCTACCTCGACGACCGCCTGATTCCACATGTATTTGCGGGAAATGAAGATGATGCCTATTTCATTCAGGGGTATCTGCATGCCAGGTTCAGACTCTGGCAGATGGAATTCCAGACCTACGCCGCTGCCGGACGAATCAGCGAACTCATCGGACCGAAGGCTTTAAACTTCGACAGGGAAAAAAGAAGACTCGGAATGGTATACGCAGCGGAAAAAACGGTGGCTGTCATCGAGAAGGATCCCGTAACAAAGGCTGAAGCGGATTCCTATACTGCGGGCGTGAACGCCTATATTACAAAATTGAAGGAAAGTGAACTTCCGATTGAGTATAAATTAATAGGATATAAACCGGAGCTCTGGACGAATCTGAAAACGGCCCTGTTGCTGAAATATATGTCGCTGGACCTGGCGGGTTTCGAAACAGATTTTGAATTTACCAATCTGCGAACAGCCCTGGGTTATGAAACATATAATAAAATGTTTCCGATGTCGCAGGATTCACTGGATCCAATTATTCCTGCTGATACCATTTCCCGGACGCCGGGTATCCTGGTAAAAGCACCTGCCGGCAGTGACTCTTTATACCTGCAAAAAAAAGATACCCTGAATGTTAAGGAAGTAACCAAGCCGGATAAAGACAACGGAAGCAATAACTGGGCAGTGAGTGGTACAAGAACAAAAAGCGGATCACCTATTCTTTGCAATGATCCGCATCTCGGTCTCAACCTCCCTTCCCTTTGGTATGAAATGCAGGTATCCTGTCCGACCATGAATTTTTATGGCGTCACTTTACCTGGTTCACCGGGCGTCGTAATCGGATTTAATGACAGCTGTGCATTTGGTTTAACCAATGGTGGCCGCGACGTGAGGGATTATTACGAAATCACTTTCAAAGACGACAGCAAAAAAGAATATTGGTTCAACGGGAAATGGATTCCTTCCGATTTCCGGTTTGAACATATCAAACTGAAAGACTCTGTTGAATATATTGATACGGTTGCCTATACCCTATTCGGACCAGTGATGTATGATAAAAGTTTTTCCGGCAGCAGAAA
The DNA here is from genome assembly GCA_036496825.1 of Puia sp. Classification (GTDB taxonomy): domain Bacteria; phylum Bacteroidota; class Bacteroidia; order Chitinophagales; family Chitinophagaceae; genus Puia. The sequence continues at coordinate 3,149 of DASXKM010000196.1, forward strand.
AACAAATCATAAATATTATTCCGTCAGATGGAAAGGGGATGATGCAGGAAATGAACTTCTCGCGTTTAACGGTCTAGCACATGCGAAAAATTATGCGGACTATACCGACGCCATCAAATATCTTTTTACACCCGGTCAGAACGTCATCTTTGCCTGTAAAAACGGGGACATAGCGATAACGGCTCAGGGCCAGTTTCCCGCAAAATGGAAGCGGCAGGGTGAATTTCTAATGCCCGGAACCGACAGCAGTTATATGTGGCAGGGGATGATACCCCAGTCGGAAAACCCTTCCATGTATAATCCTGAAAGAGGATTTGTAAGCAGTGCCAATCAGTTTCCGGTTAATCCGGCGATATATCCTTATTACCTGGGTGTGGACTATCCCATTTATCGTGGTCTGATCATCAACCGCTATCTGAGCCAGATGTCTGAAATTGGTGTTGAGGACATGATGAAAATGCAACTGGATACATACAATCCCTTTGCGGGCATGGCCAGACCCATCTTATTAAAGAACATTGACTCTTCGGCCCTCAGTGATGATGAATTAAAATATTACGAAACGCTGAAGGATTGGGACCTCCATTATCAGGCAGAAGGAAAAGGGGCTTCCGTTTTTAATATTCTCTGGGACAGCCTGAAGGGAATTGTCTGGAACGATGAACTGGAGAAAGCAGGCACTCCCATTTTATATCCTTACAACAGTACATTGCTGGAAGGCATACTCAGGGACAGTGCCTATGAATTCATCGACAATATCAACACACCTGAAAAAGAAACTTTAAAACAGGATGTGACATTGGCCTTTCATAAAGCTGCAGCCACCTGCAGACAATTGGATCACGATGGAAAATTAACCTGGGGCAAATTAAAGTCAACAAGGCTGGAACATCTGGCCAAAATCGCGCCATTCAGCCGTATGGATATAGAAAATGACGGTGGTGAATTTGCTATCAACTCAGAGAAAAAAGATCATGGCCCGGGATGGCGGATGATTGTCCAGCTTACGAAAAATACGGAAGCCTATGGGATTTATGCCGGCGGACAAAGTGGAAATCCCGGCAGTGTTTACTATGATAATTTCGTTGACAACTGGGCAGGCGGAAAATATTATCCATTGTGGGTGATGGAGAAAAGCGATGAGACAGACAAAAGAGTAAAGGCTATTATCCGGGTCACCAAATAATAAAATACAAAACATGTCGAAATATATTTTATCTATCGTAGTAACCGGATTGTTGTCTTTTGTCACCGGTTTATATATGCCCTGGTGGAGCATTGCGATCGCTGCATTTCTGGTAAGTGCAGCTATACCCCAGAAGCCGGCATTCTCATTTCTATCGGGCTTTCTGGGAGTTTTTCTTTTATGGGAAGTGCTCGCCTGGTGGATCGACAATAAAAATAACGGCATCCTTTCTCAAAAAATTGCCGTCATACTCCCTTTGGGGGGATCTACTATTTTACTCATTGTGGTCACTTCTGTTATTGGCGGTTTGGTCGCTGGACTCGCAGCCCTTGCCGGCACTTATATGAGAAGGCTGATCTATCCTCCGATTCCACTTGCAGAAACCGCGTAAGAACTGATTCATCAAAATCCAATTTTTATCTGCCCTGCAAAATGAGGACAATTATTTCGATTATATTTCTTTCTCTTCTTTACCAGGGCGCCCGGGCTGTAAAGGTCACCGGAACAATTACGGATGATAAGGGCAACATTCT
>DASXKM010000197.1:0-7285 GCA_036496825.1 Puia sp.
GTGGTTTATATTTTACCCGGGTTAATTGAAAAATATTAGCAATGATCTCATTGAATATTATCTGGCATTTTGATTATGTGATAACGGGATTTCTGATCGCGCTGAGTGTCGGATTTGTTATTTCATTTGGCTTACGCTTTCGTTTGTCCACGATATCATTTCTAACTGGCGTTATTATTCTTTTTTTGTGCACATCCATTTCGTCAAACACATTAAGACTGAAATATCCCATGAGCCTGCATATGCTTTCACATGTTGCCATCATTCTGATTGCTGCGCCATTATTGATATGGGGTATTGAATCAGATCTGAACAAAAAATCGATTGCCGGACGTTTTACAACTTTTCTCGGGCGATATCCTTTGATATCGTGGATTACCGGCACAATGACCATGTGGCTATGGCATGTTCCTTATTTTTTCCATCTTGGTATGGAGACTGCCGATATGACAAACCCCGGGAATCACCTCATGGGGTTGTTTGGATATATTCATCTCACGAGCCTGTTATCAGGGGGAATTATATTTTGGGCACCTGTTTTATTTATCCAAACCGGATCCGGATTAAAACCATTAGAGACTGTTCTGTATCTCACAACGGCCTGTATTTCCTGCTCTGTCCTGGGTTTGCTGATAACCTTTGCACCACCGGGCATGTATATTTCAGGCATGTCCATGACGGGAATGTCAAATATTTCGGCTTTAAGAGATCAACAGGTTGCGGGACTGATTATGTGGGTACCCTGTTGTTTCGTTTATTTAACTGTATCGATGTTGATTCTGATTGAATGGATGTCGGAAAAAAATAACCGCCGTAGTGCGATGATAGAAATTCAAAAACAAAAACTGGCGTAAAATGGAAAAGGCAAAACCGGAAGATCTACCAAAACCTACTTACTGGCCTTTCTTTGTGGCGATGGGTTTGGTATTTGGTGGATGGGGATTATTAACCACCTGGCTGATATCAGTCGCCGGGCTGTTGATCTTTTTTATCTCACTTTTTGGATGGATTAATATTCTTCGTCATGAGTGAAAAACCAAAAGAAAGCAAAATGGATCGCAAGGAATTCATGATCAAAATAAGTTTGGGTATAGCGGCCGCAGGTGCAGCAACAGTTGCTATTCCCGTTGTCAGCGCGCTTATTTTACCCGTCCTGAATGATAGCCCGGGTGCATGGAGAAAGGTCGGCCTGCTAAAAGATTTTCCCCTAAAGAGTATGCAGTTAATCAGTTTTACCAATGCTGATCCTGTGAGCTATTCCGGAAAAACGGCCCAGTCTGCCGCCTGGCTCCATCGTAAAAGCGCCGACGAGTTTATTGCCTTCGCGGCGAATTGCACCCATCTGGGATGCCCGGTGAGATGGGAAGAGGGTGCCCAATTATTTATGTGCCCCTGTCATGGCGGTGTTTACTATATAGATGGAACGGTTGCTGCCGGACCGCCCCCAAAACCGTTAACAAGATATAAAGTCAGAGTAAGTAACGACATCGTGCAAATTCAAACAGCGCCACTTCCAATTACCGGTCCGTGAAATCTGCTCAATGAAAAAGGTATTCAGAAATATATGGCTATGGTTTGATGACAGAACAAAGTTGTCAGAAACCATGTTGCCATTGATCAGGCATCCGGTGCCACCGCGGAAACTATGGAGTTATGTTTTCGGTAGTGCAACATTATTTTGCTTTATTCTCCAATTGGTTACCGGTGTTGCCCTTTCCCTGCTTTACCAGCCTTCATCAAACGATGCATATGACTCTCTGATTTTTATTACAAATCATGCAAAATTCGGGAACATTCTTCGCGGCATTCATTACTATGGAGCATCCGGAATGATTATCCTGGTGGGACTCCACATGATGCGAACTTATATTACCGCATCCTACAAATTTCCCAGGGAAATGAATTGGATTAGCGGTGTATTCCTTTTATTATTTACAATTTTTATGGGATTTTCAGGCCAGCTTCTAAGGTGGGATTCTAACGGAGTGTGGTCAAGTGTCGTTGCCGCCGAACAACTTGGAAGAATCCCTTTCTTTGGAAAATATCTGGCCCGTTTGCTTTTGGGAGGAGATACGATTGGAGGTCATAGTCTAAGTCGCTTCTATTCATATCATGTTTTTATTTTCCCCGGGTTGATACTTCTTTTTATCGGCTTTCATATTTACCTGGTATTTAAAAATGGAATTTCAGAGCCGCCAAAAGCAGGGCGACCAGTTGATCCAAAAAATTACCGGGCATGGTATGAGAAATATTTGAAGGAGAATAGCGTGCCGTTTTGGCCAAATGCGGCCTGGAGAGATGTTATTTTGAGCGGATCAATCATCATATTAATAGTTATTCTTGCAGCTGTTTTTGGAGCGCCTGCTTTATCCGGTCCGCCTGATCCTTCGGTTGTTCATACTTCTCCCCGCCCGGATTGGTATATGGTTCCCTTTTTTGCTTTGTTTGCGCTCATGCCGCACGGGATAGAATCTGTTGCGATGATGATCGGACCTGTAATCACGATCGTTATATTATTGTGTATTCCCTTCCTTTCAAACTATGGGGAAAGAAGCCCATTAAAAAGGCCGTGGGCAATGTTCGGTGTTATTTGTGTTTTTATTTTTGTTATCAGCTTACTGGTCATTGGCATACAGGCACCATGGTCTCCGGATTTTAATGCTAAACCGTTACCTCTTTCAGCAGTAAGAGGAGATCATGCTGACTCTGCCATTATTAATGGTACCCGTCTTTTTTATGCAAGAGGATGTGAATACTGTCACACCATCCATGGATTTGGAGGAAAAAACGGTCCGGATCTTTCTCTGGTAGGAAACCGAATGACGCAAAATCAGATCATCATTCGTGTTGTTAACGGTGGTACAAACATGCCGGCGTTTGGTAATATTTTGTCCAGAGAAGATCTAAACATAATAACCGGATTTCTGGCAGCGCAGAAATAAACAAGATGACGGAAAGATTATTTGAAATTGAAAATTTGATTTTACACTATTTAAAATGAATAATATGAACTCAATATTGAAATGTAAAGTGGTGGTGGTTACCGGCGCTTCGGCTGGTTTGGGTAGAGCCATTGCAAGAGCTTTTGCCAGGGAAGGCGCGCATATAGGACTGATCGCAAGGGGAATGGATGGACTGGAAGGAGCAAAAAGGGAGATTGAGGAGATGGGTTCAAAAGCAGTGATTTCCCAAACAGATGTAGGTGACAGTGAGGCTGTGGAACGGGCAGCTGAATTAATCGAAACGCAATTAGGACCGATCGATATCTGGATAAACAACGCGATGGTAAGCGTTTTTGGTCCGCTCAAAAAAATGAATGCCGAAGAATTTAAAAGGGTGACAGAGGTAACTTATTTAGGCCAGGTATACGGAACGATGTCGGCCTTAAAACGTATGTTACCAAGAAATCAAGGGCAAATTATTTTGATAGGTTCCGCACTGGCCTATCGTGGTATTCCTTTACAGTCGGCCTATTGCGGATCCAAGCACGGCATACATGGTTTCTTCGAATCACTTCGGGCAGAATTAATTCATGATAAATCCGCTGTGAAACTCTCAATGATTCAAATGCCGGCCATGAATACGACGCAGTTTGGGTTTGTGAAATCGTATTTGCCAAACACACCGAAACCAATGGGCGTCATCTATGAGCCTGAAGCGGCCGCCCGATCTGTTGTATATGCTGCAATGCATAACGACAGAGAAATTTTCTACGGATTTTCGACTTATCAGACCATATGGGGAAATAAGGTTTTGCCAGGTTATCTCGATCATTATTTAGCCAGAACCGGATATAAAGGGCAACAAACAGATCAGCGCGAAACAGACCGGGAAAATAACTTGTGGCAACCCATTCCCGGTGATCATGGCAGCCATGGAAAATTTGCTAATTCAGCGAAGAACAGCAGTCCTGTATTTATCGCAAAAAAAAAGAAGGGGATGATCATTGGCACGTTAGCGTTTCTACTACTTGGAGCATGTGCTTTCAGGCTGTGTGGAAATAAAATATAAAATGTCGACCTTAATCTATTTTTCAGAAATTTCGATCCTGACAGGTATTATTTGTGCTGTCATCATCTCCATCGACGTTTATCGAAATCCGCAGGCGATGGGCATTATGAATATAGTATGGCCCGTGACAGCATTATACGCCGGCCCTGTTGGGCTGGCAGCCTATTACTATATCGGGCGAAAAAAAATGCATCACCAAATGCCGCATCGTGCCATGCCAGTGGCTGGTGCGGAAAAAAGACCCTTCTGGCAAACTGTTGTTATCGGAACGCTGCACTGCGGCGCGGGGTGTACCCTGGGAGATATTTTTTCCGAAATTTTCCTGTGGTATCTGCCTGTTACGTTATTTGGAAGCGCTCTTTACGGAGGCTGGCTTATGAATTTTGTATTTGCGTTTTGTATCGGAATTGTTTTTCAATATTACGCGATCAAACCCATGAGACGGGTAACGGCTTATGAAGCCCTTACATTGGCGATCAAGGCGGATGCGCTGTCTCTTACCTTCTGGCAAATCGGTATGTATGGATGGATGGCATTTTGTTTTTTTGTGATCTTCAACGATCGGCCTGAATCGAATCATCTGGTTTTCTGGTGGATGATGCAAATTGCCATGGTCATCGGATTTCTGACTGCTTATCCGGTGAATTGGTGGCTGATAAAAAAGGGAATAAAGGAAGCGATGTAAAAAAGGTTGTATTGGATTTTTTCAAATAACCTGTATTCTCTGTATGCAACGTCTTCAGGGACTTGTATACATGAGAAGGGAATCTGCCCGCAGTCGCTGCTTTAACCAGGATTGCAGGGTCTGTTTGACTTTCCCTGACATTCTTTTGTTGAATGAAGCGGTAAAAAGATAGACCGTATCTACACGCGGAGAATCAAGCGCATAGGCATTCGTGTGAGATAAGCTGTAGCTCTTCATATCAGGATATAAGACTTTCAGTTCAGAACGCAGGTCGGGTGCAGACGTATCAGGTTGAGTTTTGATGGCCGAAATGGTATCACTCTTTTTTTCCTGCTTGAAAACATCTTCAAGGATACTGGCTTTAATTTCAGCAAGGTCAATTCTTTGTCGTGCATCCAGTCCCTGGTGAACAACAAGCGTAGTATTCCTTAATCCGTACTGGGGTAACCGCTTTCTGATAGAGTCAATGGCATTCGTTGAGATATCCTGCCCGAATAAGAGCAGCTCAATCGATTTTTTTGCGCCCGACATAAAATAATTTTTTGTAATCACCTGTGTTCTCGGCAATTCGAATTCTTTTGCAACAAATAGTTTCGCATTGCTTTCAAAAATACTGCGCTGCACAATACGGTAGGCAATGTAAATACTGGGTGTCATGATCACTATGGCAATCAGCCATATATAACGGACTATTTTTCTTTCTCTGTCTGTAGATTCAAATTCTTTTTTATGAAACCGAAGATGTTTTACAATTATAAAAGTGGCCAGGCATATAAAAAAGCTATTTATAAAAAAAAGATACAGGGCGCCCAAAAAATATAATAAATGTCCTGTGGCCAGGCTGAATCCGGCTGTGCACAAGGGCGGCATCAGGGCGGTGGCGATCGCCACGCCGGGAATGACATTACTTTTCTCCCTGCGGGTCCCTGCCACAATTCCGGCCATACCGCCAAAAAAAGCAATAAACACATCCCAGATTGAAGGATTGGTACGGGCCAGTAATTCTGAATTGGTATCATGCAGAGGTGATATCAAAAAATAAAGCCAGGACGTTATGATACTTATTCCTGCAGCGATCCCCAGATTTTTTATCCCTTTTTTCAACAGGTCAAAGTCGTTCGTGCCAATTCCCAGGCCAATACCCATAATAGGACCCATGATCGGTGATATCAACATGGCTCCAATGATTACAGCGGTTGAATTAACATTAAGACCGATGGAAGCAATAAAAATTGCGAATACCAGTGTCCAGAGGTTGGGACCTTTAAAATGCACTTCACGATTTATAGCTATCACAATTTCCTTCTCGTCTGCTCTGTCATCCTGCAGATTGAACCGGTCTAAAAGGAAATGGGTGATATGGCTGATTGTTCTCTTCATTGTTCAAAATATGGCAACAGAACTTATTACCGACGACGGTAAATATATTGTAAAAATTAATTGACTCCTTTTCTGTGAAAAAACAATCGTAGCAGATGACTTTATAAAACCTGGCAATGCGCTTATCCTTCCGAACAACCTGCAGTAAAAGGTAAAAGTAAACCCAGAGATAAATAAATACGGTAATTTTCAGGAAAGATATTATTCAATCGAATAAATCCGGAAGTCATGCAAGACATTGTTCCTCTTTTACTGGCCATGGTGGCCGTGATTGTGCTGCTGAAGTTGCTGGCAGACCGGCTTCGGATCGCCTATCCGATACTGATTGTTGGCGCCGGATTGCTGATCAGCTTTATTCCCGGACTTCCAATGGTGAGGGTGAAGCCGGATATTATTTTCTTTATTTTTCTTCCGCCCCTGCTTTTTAACGCTGCCTGGTCGATCTCCTTTAAGGAGATGGTAAAATGGTATCGCATCATCACCAGCTTTGCCTTCCTGGTTGTTTTCTTCACTGCTTTTTCTGTAGCTGTTGTCGCCAATCAAATTATTCCCGGTTTCTCGCTGGCCCTGGGCTTTTTGTTGGGCGGCATCGTATCGCCTCCGGATGCTGTCAGTACGGGTGCGCTGACCAAATTTGTAAAGATCCCGCATTCCACTTCCACCATTCTCGAAGGGGAAAGCCTGCTCAACGACGCATCTTCTCTGATCATCTTTCGCTTTGCGCTGATTGCCGTGGGCACAGGTCAGTTTATCTGGGGCCAGGCGAGCTTGCAATTTTTATGGATGGTTGCGGGTGGCGTGGCGATCGGCCTTGGGCTTGCGATCATTTTCGTGAAAATGCATAAACACCTGCCCACCGATGCGCCTTCCGCGATCAGTCTTTCTTTAATCGAACCGTATTTCATCTACTGGCTGGCGGAACAAATCCATAGTTCGGGCGTGCTGGCCGTAGTGAGTGGCGGACTCCTGATGTCGAATAAACGATTGTTTTACCTGGACAGCACAAGTCGCATCCGTGGTTACAGCGTATGGGAAAGTTTTGTATTTATATTGAACGGGATCGTGTTCCTGATCATCGGTCTGGAGCTTCCTGATATTGTGCATGGATTGCGAACCGAAGGAATTCGTCTTTATACTGCCGTGGGTTATGGCGTTCTCGTGACCGGTGTATTGATCCTGTCGCGACTCATTAGTTCCTATACTGCATTG